>JBFFJL010000112.1:0-9867 GCA_041555955.1 Nevskiaceae bacterium | reverse complement strand
GTCCGCGCAGCCCAAGAATCTGCGCAGGGATAGCCGCTCCCATTTGTCCCCTGTGTCCGAAAGCCTAGAGAACCTTCGTTCTACAAGGGCTTACGGGTCCGCGGCTATCCCTTCTTTACCGAACACGACTGATGAAGAGCCGGAATTCATGGTTGAGCATGAGCACACCAGCAGGCTGGTGATGCCAAGCGGCAATAGATGGAAAACCGACTTTTGCATTTGCATGCCGTCCCGTGGGTTCTGTCTTCAGCGGCTGCGTCTGTCCGCAACCTGCTGAAGGGCTCACCTGGCGATGTTAATAGCGCTGGTCGGCGCTGCCGGCAAATGGTCCGGAACGCGCGCGGGCGTGCTGCCTCGCGGCAGATCAATTGGATCGGTGTGATTCCGCTATTGAGGCCGGCGTCGAAGTTCCGCGCAGCTTAGTCGGATGCGGGACGTTTGATGTCGTCGACTGTGGTGTCCGGCGTCCATGGGCGCCCGAGCTTCTGCTCGATGTAATCTCGCATCAGGCGCCGTACGACTTGCGACGGGGTCTGGTCTTCCAGTGCGCACAGGCGTTCGAAGACGGCCTTCTTGCCGGGATCGATCAGGACAGTCAGACGCGCGGTGCGCTGTTCTAGGGCCATTGCGTACACATCATATTTAAACTGATAATGTGTAGCATGATAATCCTATTATCATCTGTCAATTGAGCGCCGGAGCCTCCCCGGGTGTGTCGGTTGGCGCATTTGCGCGCCTTGGTGTGCGTGATGGAGCCGGGGTTTGAGCGCGCTGATGCCGGGAATTGGCGGGCCTCTGGCGGTGGTGGTGGCCTGGTTGCTGATTGGCTTGGCGGGTCTGCTGCGACCGCAGAGCACACGGGTTGTGGCGCGCGCCTTGTTCCCGCTGGGCGCCGTGGCAGGTGTAGTGCTGGCCGTGAGTGCATTTCCGGCGCTGTCCACTGATCCGATCAGCCTGATCCTGCCGCTGGGTTTGCCGGACTTGCCGTTTCATCTGCGGCTCGACGCCTTGAGCGCTTTCTTCCTGGTGTTGCTGGGGCTGGCCTCGGCCGGCATCTCGATTTTCTCCGCCGGCTATTTCCGCGACGGTGAGGGTGCTGCGCCTGGGCTGCTGTGTCTGCAGTACCACGTCTTCCTGGCGAGCATGGCGCTGGTGCTGCTCGCCGACGATGCCTATGGCTTCATGGTGGCGTGGGAAACGATGGCACTGTCGTCATACTTCCTGGTGACAACGCAGCATCGCATTGCCGAGATCCGCAGTGCCGGCTTCCTGTATCTGCTGTTGGCGCATGTCGGCGCGATCAGCATCCTGCTGTCGTTCGGAGTGCTGCAGGGCGGGCAATGGCAGTTCGCCTTCGACGCCATGCGTCAGGCGCAACTGTCCCCGAGTTGGGCCAGCGCAGCCTTCTTTCTGGCTCTGTTCGGTTTCGGAGCAAAGGCGGGTCTGGTGCCGCTGCACGTGTGGCTGCCGGAGGCGCATCCCGCGGCACCGTCGCCGGTGTCGGCGCTGATGAGCGGCGTGATGCTGAAGACCGCGTTGTACGGCGTGCTGCGCGTGAGCTTCGACCTGCTGCAGGCACAGCTGTGGTGGTGGGGCGCAGTGGCGCTGGCGCTGGGTCTGTTCACAGCTTTGTTCGGCGTGGTGTTCGCCGCAGTCCAGACCGACATGAAACGTCTGCTGGCGTATTCGTCGATCGAGAACATCGGTATCGCCTTCGCGGCCTTCGGTCTGGCGATCCTGTTTCATTGCTCCGGCATGCCGGCACTCGCGGCGCTGGCGCTGGCAGCGATGCTGTACCACAGCCTCAACCACGCGCTGTTCAAGAGTCTGCTGTTTCTGGCCACAGGTTCGGTGCTGCACGCGACGCACGAGCGCAGCCTCGGCAAGCTGGGCGGCCTGATCAGACGCATGCCGTGGGTGGCGTGGACCGCGCTGATCGGCACCTTTGCAATTGCCGGCCTGCCGCCGCTGAACGGCTTTGTCTCGGAATGGCTGCTGTTGCAAAGTTTTCTGTTCACGCCGCAGCTGCCGCAGCCGTTTGCCAACATGATGATTCCGCTCGGCGCTGCGGCGCTGGCGCTGACCGCGGCGATGGCAGCCTATGTGATGGTGAAATTCTACGGCGTGGTGTTTCTCGGTCAGCATCGCGAACCGCAGTTGGCCGAGGCGCGCGATTGCAGCGTGCTGGAGCGCGTGGGCCTGGTGTGGCTGTCGGCAGGCTGCGTGCTGCTCGGGTTGGTGCCGGCCTGGGTGCTGCTGCAGATCGACCGCGTCAATGTTCTGCTGCTGGGCAGCGGACTGGACCTGCAGGGTCGCAGCCTGTGGACCTTGGTGCCGATGTCATCCGAACGTGCCGCGTACAGTCCGATCGTCTTTCTGCTCGGTGCGGCGCTGGTTGTCGCGCTGACCGTGATCGGCGTGCGCAAGCTGTATCACGGCCGCGTGCGGCGCGCACCGGCCTGGGATTGCGGGCATCCGCTGCAGACCTCGCGGATGCAGGACACCGCCGAAGGCTTCGGCCAGCCGATCCGGCACATCTTCGAGCCATTCTTCAGCATGCGTCGCGAATTGCCGACGCCGTTCGATCGCGCGCCACGCTATCGGATGGACGTGCAGGACCGATTCTGGGCGGCGCTGTATCTGCCGGTTGCGCGCGCAGTACTGCGCATCGCCGTCGTCGTCGGGCGGCTGCAGCATGGCCGAATCGGCATTTATCTGCTGTACAGCTTCATCACCCTGATTGCATTGCTGGTGATCGTGCTATGAACGCGATCACGGTGTTGACACAGCTTCTCAGTGTGCTGATCGGCGTCGCGCTGGCGCCGCTGTTTCTGGGTTGGGTCAATCAGTGCCGCGCGTGGTTGTCGAACCGGACTGCGCCATCGCTGCTGCAGCCGTACCGCACGATCCGCAAGTTGCTGCACAAGGACGCCGTGATCGCTGAAAGCGCATCGCCGCTGTTCCGCGCGGTGCCGTATCTGCTGTTCGGTGCAATGGCGACCGCGGCAGCGATCGTGCCGTCGATGTCCACGGCATTGCCGTTCGGAACGAGCGCCGATGCCATCGCCCTGGTCGGGCTGTTCGCCACCGCGCGTGTATTCATCGCACTGGCAGCGATGGACATCGGGACGGCATTCGGCACGCTCGGCGCGCGGCGCGAAATGATGATCGGCTTTCTGGCCGAGCCGGCGTTGCTGATGGTGGTGTTCACCGCCTCATTGATCGTCGGCAGCACCGAATTGCCGGTGATGGCGGAAACCCTGGCCAATCGTGCGGTGGCGATCTATCCGAGTCTGGCCTTCGCCGCCGTCGCGTTCGTGATGGTGTCGCTGGCGGAAAACGCGCGCATTCCGATCGATAACCCGACCACCCATCTCGAACTGACGATGATTCACGAGGCGATGGTGCTGGAGTATTCGGCACGCCACCTCGCGCTGATCGAGTGGGCGAGCGCACTGAAGCTGTTCAACTACGCCTGCATCGGCTTTGCACTGTTTTTGCCCTGGGGGCTGGCGTCCGCAGCCTCCGGACCGCAGGGCATGCTGCTGGCATTCGTGCTGTTGCTGCTCAAGCTCGGGGCGGCCGGGGCCGGGCTGGCGCTGCTGGAAACGCTCAGCGCCAAGCTGCGCATCTTCCGCGCGCCGGAGTTTCTGGCGATGGCGTTCCTGCTCGCGGTGCTGGGGCTGCTGGTGCGACTGCTGCTGAGGAGCTAGAAGCATGACGCTGCCATGGTCCGCACAGTTGATTCATCTTTCCGCCGCGCTGTTGCTGCTGCTGTCGTTCGCGATGCTGGCGCAGCGCCGCGTGCGTTCGCTGGTCAATCTGTTCACGGCGCAAGGTGCGACCCTGGTGGTGTCGACCGTGATCGTGGCCTGGAGCAGTGGCCAGCACCATCTGTACTACTCGGCGGCGATGACCCTGGCGCTGAAAGTGCTGCTGCTGCCGGCGATCCTGCACCGGCTGATCCGGCGTCTGGAAGTGCAGTGGGATACCGAAACGCTGGTCAATATTCCCACCGTGTTGCTGATCGGCTTGCTGGTGGTGATCTTCTCGTTCGGGCTGGCGCAGCCGATATCGCAGTTTGCGGACACCATCACTCGCAGCACGCTCGGCATTGCCATCGCGGTGGTACTGCTGGCGTTTCTGATGATGATCACACGGCGCAAGGCGGTGTCGCAGGTGGTGGGTTTCCTGGCGATGGAGAACGGATTGTTCTTCGCCGCGACCAGTGCGACCTATGGCATGCCGATGGTGGTCGAGCTGGGTATCGCATTGGACGTGCTGGTCGGCGTATTCATCCTCGGCATTTTCTTCTTCCAGATTCGCGAGCAGTTCGAGAGCCTCGATCTGCACCATCTGGAAACCCTGAAGGAGGATTGAGTTGGAACTCTTGATCCTGCTCGGTCTTCCGCTGTTTGGTGCGCTGCTGCTGGCGCTGTTTGGTGCGCGCGCCTGGGCGCCCGAATTGAACGTCGCCATCAGTCTGGCGACGTTCATCGCCGGCTGCGCGCTGACCGCCAAGGTCATTGCCGAAGGGCCGATGGTGGTGCTGCAGGATCAGTTCTTCGTTGATCCGTTCAATGTGTTCATCGTCGCGCTTACCGCGTTCGTCAGTTTCACCACCTCGTTGTTCTCGCGTCCGTACATGCGCATCGAGACCGAGCACGGTCGGCTCAATCCGCTGCGTCTGCGCCTGTATCACAGCATGTTCCAGCTGTTCATGTTCACGATGCTGCTGGCATTGCTGACCAACAACATGGGCATCCTCTGGGTGGCGATGGAAGCGGCAACGCTGTCCACGGTGTTGCTGGTGTCGCTGTATCGCACGGCGGCGAGTCTCGAAGCGGCGTGGAAGTACTTCATCCTCTGCGGTGTGGGCATTGCGCAGGCTTTGTTCGGCACCATCCTGCTGTATTTCGCCGCCGAGAAAGTGCTGGGCGGCGAGGGCATGAACGCGCTGCTGTGGACGCATCTGGACGGCGTCAAGCATCAGCTCGAACCGACCGTGCTGGCGATTTCGTTCGTGTTCCTGCTGGTGGGCTACGGCACCAAGGTCGGGCTGGCGCCGCTGCACAACTGGCTGCCGGACGCGCACGCCGAAGGCCCGACGCCGGTGTCCGCGGTGTTGTCCGGCTTGCTGCTGAACGTCGCGCTGTATGCAGTGATCCGCTGCAAGGTGCTGGTCGAAGGCTCGGTGCGTTCGGAGCTGCCGGGGCAGATGCTGATGCTGTTCGGTCTGCTGTCGGTGGTGATCGCGGTGTTCATGCTGTGGCGGCAGAAGGACATCAAGCGCCTGTTCGCGTACTCGTCGATCGAGCACATGGGCATCATCACGTTCGCCTTCGGCATGGGCGGTCCGGTAGCGAACTTTGCTGCGCTGCTGCACATGACGGTGCATTCACTGACCAAGAGCGCGATCTTCTTCGCCGTCGGCCACGCGACGCAGAAGGCGGGCACACAGATGATGGATCAGATTAGCGGTCTGCTGACCGTGTCGCCGCGGATAGGCTGGGGCCTGATGCTGGGTTCGCTGGCGATTCTGGGCCTGCCGCCATTCGGCGTATTCGCCAGCGAATTCCTGATTCTGACCACGGCGATGCGCGATCAGCCGTGGGCCGCGCCGATCCTGCTTCTGGCACTGGGTATCGCCTTCGCTGCGATCTTCAGTCGCGTGCAGCCGATGGTGTTCGGTGATCCCAGCGTGAAGCCGCTGACCCATCGGCCGGCACTGCTGCCGGTGTTCGCTCATCTGGCACTGGTGCTGATGCTCGGGGTCTACATTCCGCCGTTCCTGGCGCAGTGGTACCGGCTCGCCGCCGCCTTGATCGGGGGATGACATGAGCGATCCCAGACCGACTGTCGCTGTGATGCCGTCCTGGCTGGTGATCGAACGGGTGGTGCGCAGCCACTGGAGCCTGAGCGCGCGCAGCGAGCGCGATGCCGGTGCTGTCCTGCTGGCGCTGTGGGCTGACGACCGCCGTGATCTGGGCGAGGGCTATCTGCTACGCGCGGCCTACCTTGGCGCCAGCCGTCTGCGCGTGATCGAGCTGGCGTTGGACGAGGCCGCACCGGCGTTTCCGAGTCTGGCTGAAATCTATCCCGCTGCGGGGTGCATGGAGCGCACGGTAGGCGATCTGATGGGTCTGCAGGCCGATGCTGCCGACAGCCGGGCATGGCTGCGCCACGCGGGCTGGCCGGCCGACTATCTGCCGCTGCGTCACGACACCGAACGGGTGGCGCGCTTTGCGGCACAGGCCGAGGACTACGCCTTTGTCCGGGTCGAAGGCGACGGTGTGCATGAGATCGCCGTGGGTCCGGTGCATGCCGGCACTATCGAGCCCGGACACTTTCGTTTTTCGGTGGTGGGCGAAAAAGTGCTGCGGCTGGAGCAGCGGCTGGGCTATGTGCACAAGGGTATCGAGCAGCGCTTCAGCCAGATGGACCTGCAGGACGGGCAGCGCCTGGCTGCGAGGGTATCGGGCGATACCGCGGTGGCCTACAGCTGGGCTTATTGCCTGGCGCTGGAACAGCTCTGCGGCACGAGCGTGCCGCAGCGTGCCGCGCAGCTGCGCGCGGTGCTGCTGGAGCGCGAGCGCATTGCCAATCATCTGGGTGATCTCGGTGCGCTGGGTAACGACGCCGGTTTCGGTTTCGGCCTGACCCAGTTCTCGTTGCTGAAAGAGCGCCTGTTGCGCGCCAACGCGCACGTCTACGGCGCACGTTATCCGATGGATGGGATTGTGCCGGGCGGTGTCGCGGCGGATCTCTCCATTGCGCAGATCGAGCGGCTGCGTGAGCAGGGCATGGTGCTGGAAGCCGCCGTGGTCGAGCTGCGTGCGATCTATGACGAGCACGCCGGGGTGCAGGATCGGTTTGTCACCACCGGGCGAATGAGCCCGGAGCTGGCGCAGCGCCTGGGCGTGGTCGGTCTGGCGGCGCGTGCCAGCGGCAGCCCGCGCGATCTGCGCAGTGATCTGGCGTTGGCGCCATATGCGGCGCTTGGCGTGCAGGTTGCCGGTTCGGTGCAGGGCGACGTCGCCGCGCGCGTCGCGGTGCGCTTTGATGAGGTGATGGAATCGCTGCGCCTGTGCGATCTGCTGCTGCAGAATCTGGCGGGCGGGGCCGTCCGGACTGATCTGGGTACGGCGGCGACTCAGCAGCTCGGGATCGGTCTGGTCGAAGGCTGGCGCGGCCCGGTGCTGGTGGCGCTGGAAGCGGTAGCCGACGGGCGCATCCGCCGCTGCCACCCGCATGATCCGTCGTGGCAGAACTGGCCGGCATTGGAGCATGCGATCATCGGCAACATCGTTCCGGATTTTCCGTTGATCAACAAATCCTTCAACCTGTCGTACAGCGGGCAGGATCTGTAGACCGCCATGCTCGACATCCTCAAACGTATCGTTAAAACCGGCATCGTCAGCGAGCCGCAGCTGAAGCTGGCGGATCTGCTCGATGAGCGCGACGCGCTGCATGCCGAAATTGCCGGTATTCTCGGCCGCGCGCTGGCGATCCGTCAGGTCGACGCCGGGTCCTGCAACGGCTGCGAGCTGGAAATCAACGCGCTGAACAATCCGGTCTATAACATCGAGGGCGCTGGCATCCGCTTTGTGGCCAGCCCGCGACACGCCGACCTGCTGCTGGTCACCGGGCCGGTGGCCAAGAACATGGAAATTGCCTTGAAGCGCACTTACGACGCCACGCCCGATCCGAAGTTCGTGGTTGCGGTGGGAGACTGTGGCTGCGACGGCGGGATTTTCGGCGAAAGTTATGCGAGCTGCGGACGCGTGTCGAACGTGATCCCGGTGGATGCCGAGGTGCCGGGCTGCCCGCCCGCGCCGGCGCAGATTCTGCGCGGCATTCTGTCGGCCCTGGCGAAGCCGCGCACATGACGGCGTCGCGGAACACGCGCCGGCAGTGGATGCAGTTGCCGGCCAGGATCGTGTCGGAGCCCGGCACCTTGTGCCTGCCGGAGCAGCCCGGAGTGAACATCGACGCGGTGCTCGATCAGTTGCGTAACGGCACCTATATGCGGCCCTTCGTGATCGACGATGGTCGCAGTCGGCGGCTGCACTTCGGACTGGATTTCGTGCAGAGCGAGATGAGCCTCGACGATCCGGACGCACTGAACTTCGCCTATACGCGGATGATGATGGCGTTCCTGCTGTTCGCACCACGGCCACAGCACATCGTTCTGGTCGGTCTCGGCGGCGGCTCGTTGACGCGCTATTGCTACCGTCATTTGCCGCGCACCCGCATCACGACGATCGAGATCGATGGTGACGTCATCGATCTGTCCGAGTGGTTCGACTTGCCGGAGGACGAAGAGCGCCTGCAGTTGATTCACGCCGACGCGGCGGATTACTTCGCCACCACGCGCGAAGAGCCGGATGTGGTGCTGATCGACGCCTGCGATGGCAAGGGTGTGGCGCCGGCGATGCGCGATCCGGCGTTCTATCGCAACCTCTATCGGCACCTGCGCGAGGACGGCGTGCTGGTGATGAATCTGATCGGCAAGGCGCGCGATGTCCAGGAGCATCTGGAGCTGATGGCATCGGTGTTCGATGGCGGCATCATCACTCACAACCTGCGCCGCGATGGCAACCGTCTGGCCTTTGCCTTCAAGGATCCGAACTACACGCCGGACTGGGCCACGCTGCAGCGACGCTCGACGGCGATGCAGACGCAGTACGGTCTGGACTTTCCGGAATTCGTACGCAAGTTGCGGCGTAGCCGGATCGTGCCGTCGTTCAACGAGCTCTAGGATTCTGCGTCGGCGCGCCCGGCCTCAGGGACCCGTCCGTCTCGGCGGCGGCGATCGGCTCCGGTGATCTGGCGGGTTCGGAGGGGCGCACGCCGACAGACGTAAGCCGTCCGCGCATCAACGGTCTTCAAAATCGGACCGGCGGCGACGATAAGGTCGCATGAAGTCGACGATCGGTCGGCTTTGCCAGAAAAAGAAATCGGATACGCCATGCTGCCTATCGTCGGCTCCCTTATCGTTGTGATCAGTGTCATCGGTGGATTCATCGCCTCGCATGGCCACCTGGGCGCCCTCTGGCAGCCATTCGAGTTGGTGATCATCGGCGGCGCTGCGTTCGGTGCCTTCGTGACGTCCAATTCGGCGCATGTGGTCAAGGAAACACTGAAAAGCTGCGTAACGGTCCTGAAAGGGCCGAAATACAAGCGCCAGCATTATCTGGCGATCCTGTCGTTGCTCTTTGCCTTGCTGAACAAGATGCGCAAGGACGGTCTGATGTCGATGGAGGACCACGTCGAGAATCCGGAAAAGAGCGACATCTTCACCCAGTATCCTGAAGTGCTGGCGGATCACCATCTGATCGAGTTCATTTCAGACTGCCTGCGTCTGATGATCGGCGGCAACATGAACCCGCACGAGCTTGAGCCGCTGCTGGAACTGGAGCTGGAGACGCATCACGAGGACGCACTGGCGCCCGCAAATGCCTTGACCAAAGTCTCGGATGGTCTGCCGGGTTTCGGTATCGTGGCGGCAGTGCTCGGCATCGTGATCACGATGGGCGCACTGGACGGGCCGGTCAACGAGATCGGCGAACACGTGGCGGCGGCACTGGTCGGCACATTCCTCGGCATTCTGCTGGCCTATGGTTTCGTCGGCCCGCTGGCGGCGGCGCTGGAAGCACGGGTGCGGGAAGACAGCCATGCGCTGGAATGCGTCAAGGCCGGGTTGCTGGCGAGTCTGCGCGGCTATAACCCGATGGTTGCGGTCGAGTTCGCACGCAAATCGCTGAACTACAAGATGCGACCAGGCTTCGGAGAGCTGGAAGCACACCTCAAGGGCAAGCGGTAAACGCTCATGGCGGAGTCATCCCAAAGCATCGTCATCCGGCG
>JBFFJL010000111.1:0-9989 GCA_041555955.1 Nevskiaceae bacterium | reverse complement strand
TTCTCGGTGCCCGAGGTGTACAGATCAGAAACCGTCGGCGCCAGACCGCCCACCCAGGCGTGCAGCGAGTGCTGCAACTGCAGCCCCTTGCCGGTCTGCGCAGGCGGATTGAAATAGGCGATCTCGAACGGCGCCATCGGGTCGACGATGTTGAACACACGAATGCCGGACTGGAAATAGCCGCAGGCCAGAGCCTTGGGATTGGTCGGCGTATCCACCGTGCAGTAGTGCGCCTCGTACCCGAACACACCGGCGCCGGCGGTATCGGCCGCACGCGTTTCGGCGTTCTCCCTCAGCTGGATCTCCAGCTGAATCTGGTTGACCACCACCGGCTGGGTCGGATCGGAAATATCGATGATGTGGATGCCTTCCGAGTCGAACTCGTCCGGCGCGATCAGATACGGCTTGCCGTTCCACGTCACCGGCAGCGCGTGCTGACCGCAGCTGGCGGGATTCCAGCTCACCGAGCCGATCTGCCGGATCATCGGCACCGACGCGCGGTTCTGCACCTCGCTGACATCCAGAATCACCACGCCTCCAGGGAAGCAGGTCGTCAGGTAGAGCGTGTTGCCGTCCGCGCTGAGTTCCACACCGTGATTGGCCGGAAACCCGGCGAAGCCGGTGTAAACGATCTTCGGCGTCTCCGGCACACTGACGTCGATCGCCGTCAATCCGCCCAGGGCATTGCCGGTGGCCCAATAGGTGTTGCCGTCCGGCGCCCAGTTGCCTTCATGGCCCATCAGATTCGCGGGCAGTTCCAGCGAGGTCCCGCCGAGGCCATTGAGATGAACCGGATGCGCGCAGTCGGTGACGTCGTAGACATCGAAGAAGCCGACGCCGACTTCCAGTCCGACCGCCACACCACCCAGCAGCTTGCGGGGCTCGTTGGTCTTCAGCGACTCCCAGGTCCCGGTCAGAAACGCCGGTGACGCCAGTGTCCCGGTCAGCACCGGCTGCGCGGGATCTGCCGCACTGACCACATGCACGCCGCGGGTCGGTTCCAGCAACTGCAGCGGATCGACCAGCGCGCCGCTGGTGGACAGGTAGGCGCAATCACTGATCGACGGACTGACCACGCTCGCGCCATTGCCCTGGTACTGACCGGACAGCTTCAGGTTGCAGCTGTAGCCGTCCAGATTCCGACCGTTCTCTCGATCGTCCAGCGGCACCTGCCCCTGCAGACCGGTTTCCGGGCTCGAACCGCCCCCACAAACAGCGGCGGGCACGGCGGTGCCGGACTGCGCCGCAGCGGCTTGCGGGCCGACGTCTTCGCTGCTGCCGCAGGCCGACAGCAAGACCGCACCGCCCATCAGCATCGACAGGCAGACCCCCAGGTTCGCACGCTGGATCGTTCGCGACATACTCCCTTCTCCTTCTGTCTCCGTGTGCGCCTCGGTTTTTTGAAATCGCTGGGGACGGCGCTTGATGCCGGCGCAAATGCCGATTCTAGGGAATACGGGGCAATCCCGTATCGGGGGTGCTACGTTCCCCAGGGCCTCAGCGACGCCAGAAATTGCCGCCGGTCCGGACGGTCGCGCACGCCAGAGGCAGACGACAGGTAAGATCAAACTCCATCTTCCCAAGCAAAAGCTCCCGCATGCTGCAACCTCTGCGTGAATTCATGAAGCTGGGCCCGGCCGCTGGCATTGTGCTGATCGCCGCCGCCGTTCTGGCGATGCTGATGGCCAACTCCCCGCTGGCCAAGTACTACAACCTGCTGCTGGAGCTGCCGGTCGAGATCCGCGTCGGCCCGCTGGAAGTCGCCAAGCCCCTGCTGCTGTGGATCAACGACGGCCTGATGGCCGTGTTCTTCTTCCTTGTCGGGCTGGAACTCAAGCGCGAGATCCTCGAAGGCGAGTTGCGCAACCCGCGTACCGCCGCATTGCCGATCGTCGGCGCCATCGGCGGCATGGTGGTACCGGCGCTGATTTACCTGTTCATCAACCGCGACAACCCCGACGCAGTCAATGGCTGGGCAATCCCGGCCGCCACCGACATCGCCTTTGCCCTGGGCGTGCTGTCGCTACTCGGCCCGCGTGTCCCCACCTCGCTGAAAATCTTCCTGGTCTCCCTGGCGATTTTCGACGACATGGGCGCCATCGTCATCATCGCGCTGTTCTACACCGAAGACCTGTCGACCACCGCATTGAGCGTGGCGCTACCGTGTCTGGTCATTCTGTTCGTGATGAACCGCCGCGGCGTGGCACATGTCGCCCCGTATGTGCTCGTCGGCCTCGTCATGTGGACCGCCGTACTCAAATCCGGCGTGCACGCGACCCTGGCCGGTGTTGCACTGGCGATGTTCATTCCGATCAGGGACAAAAAGAATCCCGAACACTCACCACTGCACAGTCTCGAAGAAGACCTGCAGGGCACCGTCGCCTTCGGCATCGTTCCCCTGTTCGCCTTCGCCAACTCCGGCGTCACCCTCGCCGGCACCGGCGCAGAGCAGTGGCTGCATTCGGTTCCGGTCGGCATCGCCGCCGGCCTGTTCATCGGCAAGCAGATTGGCGTATTCGGCCTGTGCTGGCTCGCGACAAAAATCGGCATCACCCGTCTGCCCGGCGACGTGCGCTGGTCCCAACTCTACGGCGCCTCCGTGCTCTGCGGCATCGGCTTCACCATGAGCCTGTTCATCGGCTCGCTGGCCTTCGACAGCACCGGCGTCAATCGCTTCTTCGACGAGCGCATTGGCATCATTGCCGGCTCGCTGCTGTCTGCGGTACTGGGCTATCTGATCCTGCGGGCGACCTTGCCGAAAGTAGTCGCTCAGCGCTGATCGACGCTCCCCCGTAGTTGAGTAGCGCCGCGGCTTGGAATCCAGTCTTGCGACGGAGAAGTTTGCCCAACACCGATCTGACTTTCGCTGCACCCGACCTGCCCTAAAGGAGACAGGTCGGGTGTTTGCTCAGAACGCCCCTCAATAGATCCCGTCCAGCGTCTAGGCTTTCGCGGTGAGCTTCACCATCATCTCGGAATAGCCTTTGACGAAGTTCGACTGCACGTACTTGGGTTCACTGACCACTTCAATCTTGTCGAAGCGCTGAAGCAACTCTTCCCAGAGAATGCGCAATTGCATCTCGGCAAGGCGGTTGCCCATGCAGCGATGAATGCCGAAGCCGAAGGAGAGGTGGTTGCGTGCATTCTTGCGGTCGATGACGAATTCGTCCGGCCGCTCAATGGAGCGTTCATCGCGGTTGCCCGAGGCGTACCACATCACGACCTTGTCACCCTTCTTGATGGTCTTGCCGTTCAGCTCCACATCCTGTTTGGCGATACGACGCATATAGGCCAGGGGCGTCTGCCAGCGGATGATTTCCGAGACCATGTTGGGAATCAGGGCCGGATCGTTCTTGAGCTTGGTGAACTCATCCGGGAAGCGGTTCAGCGCCAGCACGCCGCCGGTCATCGAATTGCGCGTGGTGTCATTGCCGCCAACGATCAAGAGCGTCAGATTGCCCAGGAACTCCATCGGCTTCTTGATCAGGTCCTTGGTGTCGTCGCTGCTCAGCATCAGGCTCATCAGATCGAAGCCGGTCGGTTCCCCGGCGTCTCTGCTGGCTTCCTTCTCACGCCACAGCTGCGAAAAATGCTTGGCCATGTCCGCCATGCCCCTGAACAGTTCGTCGGTGTCGTTCGTACCGCCGGTGGTTTCAGCGCCGCCACCTGCCAGATCAGACCAGTAGACGAGCTTGCGACGCTTCTCGTAGGGGAAATCCAGCAACGTCGCCAGCATGCGTGCGGTGAGCTCGACGGACACCTCTTCGACCCAGTTGAACGGCTTGTTCAAGGGAAGACTATCCAGCACTTCCTGCGTCCGGCTGCGGATCAGCCCTTCCATTTCCTTGAGATTCTTCGGCGCCACGACGCCTTGCACGGCGCGCCGCTGCACGTCGTGCTTGGGCGGGTCCATCGCAATGAACATCTCCAGCGACAGCCCTTTCGGTGCAGCACCAATCACGATGAAAGGCTCTGCGGAGAACAGTTCATGGCTCTTGTCCACGAACAGGATGTCTTCATAGCGCGTGATCGACCAGAAGGGACCAAAGGCGCTTTTTTTCTGGAAGTGCACCGGACATTCATCGCGCAGGCGCTTGAAGTACGACTCCCAACGATTCTGCGCGAAGAGAAACGGATTGCTGACGTCGATCTCATCAATCGCCAAGGTCGACACATCCGGGATGGGCGACTCCACAAACGCGGGGAAGTCGGGCTGCTTCAAGATCTTCTTTTTGGCGTTGAAGAACAGGTGCGCACCCTTGATCTGCAGGTCCATGGGAACCACTGCGGTTCCGATTTCCATCACAGTCGCTTTGGTTTTTTCGATGAGTCCGGATTTCATGTGAACAGCGCCTCCAAGCATTGAATATTTATATGCGCCAACCCGCACAAGGGATCATTGCGACGTTTCGACTACATCTGGAATTCAGGCAGGCGAACCACCATGCCATCCATCTCTTCGGTGGTGGTGATCTGGCAGGCCAATCGCGAGGTTTCCGCGCGATCGGGCGTCAACTCCAGCAGATTCACTTCATCATCCTTGGCCGTCCCGGCTGCAGTCATCCATTCCTTGGACAGGACGACGTGACAGGTGCCGCAGGCACAGGAGCCACCGCAATCCGCATCGATACCCGGTACCAGGTTATCCATCGCGGTTTGCATCAGCGACTTGCCTTCCTCGATATCGACCGCGTGCTCGGTACCGTCGTGCTCGACAAAAGTGATTCTGCCCATCAGTGCCTCCGCTGAATTCCAGAAATGAAAAGTTCGGCCCGCGGCGCACCTGCAACTCTGCGCCTTATCTGGGCTACCACATAGGTCGCCATAATCTACCTAACAGTAGATTGATGTGTCAACGGACCCCGAGTGCACCTGCCTAGTGGCGCGAATTGACTGCATTGGTTTAAAAAAATAATCTACTCGATTGAAGATTAATGAGCCGGTTGATGGCACGCCCCAAGAAGCAAAGCGATACCGCCGACACGCGCGACAAGATATTGCGCGCCGCACGCATCGAATTCGCCGCACACGGCATTGCAGCGCCGCTGGAAGCGATCGCAGCACGCTGCGGCATCCGCCGCCCCTCCCTGCTGCATCACTTTCCTTCAAAAGCCGCATTGATCGTCGCGGTGACCGACGACATTCTGCGTATGGCACGCGAGCGTCTACTCGATGCCATTGGCCAGGGCAAAGGCGACTATGACCAGACAATGCTGAGCATCGTCGCCGTGCTGCGTGAGCTCGAAGCCGAAGAGCACGGCGTCGGCGGCGCACTGATCCATACCATTCTGGCGGAGGACGATCGCGGCCCGGTGACCCAAAAAATCGGCGAGCTCATCGACATCATTTACTCGACCATCCTGATGGCGGGCGCCTCAACAGGCGCGTCAGGTGAGGAAATGCGCGCGGCACTCGCCCATCTGGTGATGGGTGAGTTGACCCGCCTCGCATTAGGCCCCCGCGCCGAGCAGCTATGGGGCGCAGGCGATGGTGTCAATCCTTTGTTCCGCAGCTACTTTCTGGACAGCAGACCGGCGTGATTCCGCTCTGGCACATTCCGGCTCAAGGCGGGTTTCGCTTCCGAATGGCCTGATGTCCCGTCGGCCGGTCCATACAAAAAAAGGCCGCCCAACGGGCGGCCCAAGAAGTGTGGTGGTTGTGATCGGGTCAGATCACAGTTGAGACTCTAAAGCCGCGCCGTCTCAAAACCTGAGCCACGTGTCACGGTGCAGTCCAAGTCCTTCACGCACGACGCTTTTTAGTCGACAGACTGGCCAGAACTTCCTCCGTATCCGCGCCCAGTTTCGGTGCGGGTCCGACCGAGGGACGCTGGCCGGAGAACAGCAGCGGCAGGGCAAAGCTCGGTTTTCCGCCGTCGTCCTCGATCATGCCGCGCGCTTGCACATGCTCGTTTTTCAGAACTTCCGTCAGCTTCAGGATCGGCGTGACGCAGGCATCACGGTCCTGCAGCAGCCTGGCCCAGGAATCCCGCGTGCGGGTCAGGAACAGACCAGTGAGTGCGAAACGGATCGCCGCGGTGACGCGACGCGCACGCTTGGGGTCACCGAACAGCTTGTCGAGCTTGCCAAACGGGTCCTTGTTGGCGCTGCGGGTCTTGCCGCCTTCCGCACTCTTGGCCTTGCTCTTGCCCGGCAGCAGCGCGCGTAGCGGTGCCGGCAGTTCGTCGCCGAGCACGGTCAGCAGCTTCATGAAGAACTTGGGTTCCAGTGCGCCGACAGCGAGGTACTTGCCGTCGCGGCAACGGTAGATGCTGTAGTTGGGCAGCGCGCCGGTGAGCATGCCTGCGCCGCGCTTGGGCACGGCACCGTCCTGACGCAGAGTCGCCAATGCGATCGGCTGCATCGCCAGTGCGCCGTCCATCATCGACGAATCAACGAAAGTGCCCTGTCCCGACGCACGTGCGCCGATCACGGCGGCGAGGATGCCCACCGTGCAGGTCAGTGCACCGCCAGCGAGATCGGCGATCTGCAGATTGGACTGCGCCGGCGGGCCGCCGGCGGTGCCGATCTGGTCGAGCACGCCGGCCAGCGCGAGGTAGTTCATGTCATGCCCGGCCCAGTCCTTGTACGGTCCGGTCTGGCCGTAGCCGGTCAACGCGGCGTAGACGATCCTCGGGTTGCGCGCACGCAGCACCTCGTAACCGCAACCGAGCTTGTCCATTACGCCGGGGCGGAAGGATTCGAGCACGACGTCTGCGGTGTCGACCAGCTGGAAGAAATCCTCGCGATCCTGCTGCTGACGCAGATCGAGCGTGACGGACTTCTTGCCGCGGTTGACCAGATCGAACATCTCGCCCATGCCGCGCGCGTAGTCCCCGCCCTGGGGCTCCTCGATCTTGATGATCTCCGCACCCATCTGCGCCAGATACAGGGTGCAGAACGGTCCGGGCAGCAGGCGCGACAGATCGAGCACGCGGATGCCGGCGAGCAGGGGATTGCTGGGGGTCTGATTTTTTTCAGTCACGTTCAAGCTCTCTATGGATCTTCGGCACCGAGCGTGCGCGCGGTGATGCCGACGGTTCTGTGCTCACAGTATGGGTTGCCGCCTCGCCCCGGGCGCCCCTCGTAAGGGCGTGGCGCCAACGGAGCGCTTGCGATCAGCGCCCCTTGAAGTTGGCCGCGCGCTTCTGAATGAAAGCGGACACGCCTTCGGCGAAGTCATTGCTGCGTCCGCATTCGCGTTGCAGCTCGCGCTCCATCGCCAGCTGTGCCGGCAGATCGTTGTCGGCAGACTGATGAATCGTGCGCTTGATGCGGTCGATTGCCAGTGCGGGACCGTTGGCGAGTTTGCCGGCCAGCGCGATCGCCGCAGGCATCAGCTGCTCGTCGTCGACGACGTCCCAGATCATGCCCCACTGCAGCGCCTTTTCAGCCGGCAGACGCTCGCCGAGCAGACACATGCCCATCGCACGCTGCGGGCCGGCCAGACGCGGCAGCGCCCAGGTGCCGCCCGCGTCGGGAATCAGGCCGATATTCACGAAGGCCTGCAGAAAGTAGGCGCTGCGTGCAGCAATCGTGAGATCCGCCAGCAATGCGATATTGGCCGCGGCGCCCGCGGCGATGCCGTTGACCGCGGCGATGATCGGCTTGGACAGCGCGCGCATCTTCAGCACCAGCGGGTTGTAGGTGGTTTCCAGTGCCAGCCCGAGATCGAGTTGGCCCTGCCCGTCCAGCGGCGGATTGCTCATGTTGGCGACCAGATCCGCACCGGATGAAAAGCCGCGGCCTTCGCCGGTCAGCACGATGGCGCCAACCTCGGCGTCCGCCGCCGCGCGATCAAGTGCGTCCGACACCTCGTTCAAAAGCTCTGGTGTCAGCGCGTTGAGCGCCTTCGGGCGATTCAGACGAATGCAGGCAACACGTGCCTCGACGCTATAGAGAATGTTCTGGTAGTCCATGATTGCTTTAGTGAATGGTGAGCATGAGGTGTTGCGTGTCCGGCGAGCGGCGTACGCTCAATCCAGAATCGAGCGCGCGATGATCTCTTTCATGATCTCGGAGGTGCCGGCGAGGATGCGGTGGATGCGCTCGTCCTGGTACAGACGGCAGATCTCGTATTCCTCCATGTAGCCGGCGCCGCCGTGCAACTGCACGCCGGCGTCGACCATGCGGCCGTTGACCTCGCTGGTGTAGAGCTTGGCGCGTGCGGCGTCCTCGGCGCTGAGCTTGCCTTCGTTGTGCACTTCGACGCAGCGGTCGACAAAGGTCTGCGCGATCTCAATTTCGGTGTCCAGCGCCGCAAGCACGAAGCGGGTGTTCTGGAACTTGGACAGCGGCTTGCCGAAGGCCTTGCGCTGCATCACGAAGTCGCGCGTGAGCCGCATCGCCAGCCGCGCGCCGGCGATATTGCCGCAGGCGGCGATCAGGCGTTCCTCTGCCAGGCCCCGCATCAGCTGGTAGAAACCCTTGTGCGGCTGACCGAGCACGTTCTCCTTGGGAATGCGCACATCGCGGAAGAACAGCTCGGCGGTGTCCTGCGACTTCAGGCCCATCTTCTTCAGCAGGCGGCCGCGCTCGAAGCCTTCCATACCGCGTTCGACCAGGAACAAGGTCACGCCGTGCGGATTGTCCGGCAGCGTGCGCGCGGCGACGATGACGACATCCGCATTGATGCCGTTGGAGATGTAGGTCTTGGCGCCGTTGAGGACCCAGTGGTCGCCGTCCTCGACCGCGCGCGACTTCATGCCGGCAAGATCAGAACCCGCATCGGGTTCGGTCATGGCGATGGCGAGAATCTTCTCGCCGCTGATCATGCCTGGAAGGAAGCGCTGCTTCTGCTCCTCAGTGCCGAAGTGCTGGATGTATGGTCCGACCAGACGGCTGTGCAGGGTGATGAAGTAGCCGCTGTCGCCGTGCAGCGCGTTTTCCTCGATCAGGATCTGCTCGTAACGGAAGTCCTGCAGCCCCAGACCGCCGTAGGCTTCGTCGGCCCACATGCACAGCAGGCCGGCTTCGCCCGCTTTCAGAAAGGCTTCACGGTCGATCACGCCGCTTTCGCGCCAGCGTTCGCTGTGCGGGCGGATTTCGGTCTGGAAGAACTTGCGTGCCGAATCGCGGAACAGCTCCATCTCGGCATCCATCGGTTTGCGCTGCATGATCGTGAATCCTTAAAGACTGGGAATGACTTGCGAGACCGGGAAGGTCATGCGGAAACGCGGCGTCTGCACGGCGAGGACCGGCCTGACCTGGGCGAGATCTGGGAACACCGCGGCATTGAAGCGCGCACGGCGCAGCCGCGCGGGTTTGACCCAACCGCTGGCCGACGGCGTGTAGATGTAGGTCTGACCGTCGTGGTGCTGACCCAGGGTGCGCATGCCGCGCGGCACCAGTGCGGTGGAGAATGGCAGCCAGATCGGCAGACTGCTGAATTCCAGCTCCGCGAAGACGGTCCCGTCCTTGGAAACCCGCACCCGATCGACTCCCGCATCGTTGTAGCGCACGTCGAACTGCGCGACGTCCTTGGGGATGCCCCAGTTGTGCTGGCCGTTGACGACGCTGTCCATGGACGAGACGAAGATGCGGCTGATGCTCAGATGATGCTGGCCATCGGCAAACGGAAAGCTGCCCGGAATGAACAACAGCTCGTGGTAGGGCCCGACGTCGGAGCTCTGGTAGTCGACGAACATCATCCAGCCGTAACGCGAGCGGCCACGACGGCCGGCCAGCGTGGGCGGCAGGAACGCGTCCTGCGCGTCGCTGCCTTCCGGGAAACGCAGCATCGCGATGTAGCCACGGCCGTGCAGCTGCCACGGCGCGGGCGCGTTGGCCACGGCGGGCACCGTCGCCACAGGCACGGTGGGTGCATTCATCAAGCTCTCTCCTTAGTGTTCGATCACGCTTCGCGACGATGTCCGCGTGGTGCAGCGCGGCGTGGGTTATCAAAGTTACCGCCAAACCCCATCTGCCGGGGCCGATTGTGCCTCGTCACCCACGCGCCCGCATGCCGCATGCATCCCAGTTCGCCATGAT
>JBFFJL010000110.1:0-10001 GCA_041555955.1 Nevskiaceae bacterium | reverse complement strand
GTCCAGTGGACTCTCGCGCTCGCGCGAACGCACCGGCAGGGGCCGGAGAGCGGAGTAACACGAGGTTAGACAGAGGGTCACTTCCCCAGTCCAGTGGACTCGTGCGCGAGTGCGAACGCCTCGGCAGGGGTCGGCGAGCGGAGTAACACGCTCTTCAGTAGACGCTCGGCACCCTGCTTTGCGCGAAGCCCTGAAAAGCCCGCGTAATCTGATTCAGTTTTCAACCTGCTGCTCTACTGGCTTCGTTATTCCCGCGCATGCGGGAATCCAGTGTGACGGAGTCAACCTTTCGGCACGGATGTCTCTTTGCGCGGTAATGACAACAGGCACGGAGCGCGCGTGTTGTCGCGAAAATCCGCTGTCTCGCCTATACCGAAAATCCACCAGTAAATGCCGAATTTCCCGGTGCGTGTACCTGTCCGAATGGACAGGTACACGCCAGGGCCGATCGCTCGAATCATGGTTGCCATACCGGTGCACCGCATCGGTCGGTACGGCAACGCGGGGAATGACGATGGGACGATTCGAACAGCTGGTTGAGGCATGCCGTGAGGACTATGTCCGGCATATCGCCACCAATCCATTGATGAAGATGCTGAGCGAGGGCCGCGTCAGCCGCGCGCACTACGCCGCGTATCTGGTGCAGACCTTTCATCTGGTGCGCCATACCTCGCGCACGCTCGCACTCGGCGCCGCACGCTGCGATGACCGCAAGCGCGCACTGCGTGCCTGGTTCATCGAGCAGGCAGGTGAGGAACATGGGCACGAGCTGTTCTGCCTGAAAGACCTGCGCAATCTAGGCGTCGATGCCGATGCCGCGGTTTCAGCACCAGCGGGGCCGGGTGCCAGCGGTCTGTTCACGCAGAACTATTTTCTTGCCAGTTATGGCAACCCGTTGGCGATTCTCGGCGTCGCCAGCGCGACCGAGGGCATGGGCGCAGAGATTGCTGGCGGCTTCGCTCAGATTCTGGTTCAGCGCTACGGTGTTCCAGAGACGGCGGTGACGTTTCTGCGCAGTCACTCCGGCTTCGATCAGAAACATCTGGCTGAGGCGCGTCGCGCGATCGAAGACTTCGTCACCAACGACGCCGATTTCGACGATGTCGTGCACGCGCGGCGCATGACATATCACCACTACGGTCAGATGTTTCGCGACGTCGCCGAGGGCCGCGTGGCGTTGCCGACCCTGGCGCGGGCGGCGTAAGCGATGCAGACCGAACGCTTGCCAACGCGTGCGCCTGCACCAGGCATCGATGCGTGGCGTCCGCAGGCCTATAGCGTGCGCCGCCTGGATGGCAGGGCTGAACAGCAACGCTATCTGACCTTGCTTGAGCAGGTTTACGCGCCGCTGGGCTTTCTGTCGCGCGAGATTCTTCCGGGCGAAAGCTCGCGCTGCTTTGGCGTCGAATATCACGGCACCATTGTTGGCATCTTCCGGCTCAGTGAAGTGACCGATCGCAGCAGTCCGTACTTCTGTCTGGAGCCGGCCGCAGAGCGACCGCAGGCGCGACTGCAGGAAGTCAACAACGTCGTCATCGCCACGCCGATGCGCTCCACGATTCTGCTGGGCGTGATGCTGTATGCCGCAGCGCGTGAAGCCCATGCACTGGGCTATGACTACATCGTCGGCATGACCCGCGCGCAGACGCTACGCTTTTTCGTCGACTTCGGCGTGGTGCCGGTGGACCACGCGCCGCTGCACCTGCTCGGGCGACCAGAGCTGCTGGACTTCGCGATCTACTACGACACCGGCGACGCCGCATCGATCGCCTACATGCATGAGCGCGCGCGCCGCTGGTTCCATCAGCAGTACGTGATGCGCTGTATCCAGGAAAAGTATCTGCGGCCGCAGCGTGCGCAATGCGATGTCGAACCTGCCGCGAGGGCGGCCTGATGCCGGCGCTGGTCTATCCGGCGTTGGCGGCACTGTCGCTGTATTGCGGTGGGGTCTGGTTGTGGTTGCCGGTCGCTTTGAATCTGTTGTGGATACCGCTGGCCGACGGGCTGGTTTCGCGTGCGGCGCCGAATTGGCGAGCGAACCCGGCACTGCTGAGGCGTCTGTTCGCACCCTGGACGTTCTGGGTCTATGCCTTGGCGCAGGGTGCAGTGCTGACTGCGGCAGTGGTACGCGTCGCTTCCGGTGTCACGCTGCTGGAATTCTTCGCGTTGGTATCCTCGATTGGCGTCATGACCGGTACAGCCGGGATCACCGCGGCGCATGAGCTGGTGCACCGGCGCGAGCCGATTCAGCGCGCGCTGGGTCTGGCGCTGCTGGCGATGACGGGCTACATGCACTTTCGTGTCGAACACGTCTACGGGCATCACCGCAACGTTGCCACTGACGCCGATCCAAGCAGCGCACCTCTGGGCGAAAGTTTCCCGACGTTTTTCGGCCGCATGCTGTGGCGGGGTCCACACGACGCCTGGCGTATCGAATGTGCGCGGCTGCAGCGCGGGCATCTGCCGCGCTGGAGCCGGCATAACCGCATGCTGCAGTACGCCGTGATACAGATGGCTCTGTTGGGCTTGATCGCGGCGGTGTTCGGACCGCTGGCGATGCTGTTCTTCGTGTCACAGTGCCTGATGGCGGTGCATCTGCTCGAAGCGGTCAACTACGTCCAGCACTACGGACTGCGCAGAACGATGCGTGACGGCAAGCCGGAGAAAGTGGCCGAGCATCATGCCTGGGACGCGAATGATCCGATCTCGGCGCTGCTGGTGTTCAACCTCAGCCGTCACGCCGGCCATCACTGTAACCCTGCATTGCCGGCTGCTGTTCTGGTGCCGGCGCCGGGCGCGCCGCGGCTGCCGCTGGGCTTCTATTCGATGGTGTTTCTGGCGCTGGTCCCGCCGCTATGGCGCGCGCTGATGGATCCGCGTGTGCGCGCACTACAGGCGGGGCGCGCTGACATTAATCCGATGGCCGAGCGCGCGCGGCTGCATCTGCAATAAGTGAGGAGTGATCCGATGAGCGCAGTGCCCAGTCAGTCCGCCGTCCACGCGTCCACACCCAGCGCGCTGCACCCTGCACCGCTTCCGCTGCGTCTGATGTTCGGACTGTGCGGCCGTCTGGCGCCCGCCGCAGTCGGGGACTTCGTCGCACGTCGCATGTTGACGCCAGCGCATCGAGCCGCGAAGCCGGTTGATCCTGGCAGCGCCGAGATTCTGCGCATCACCGACCGCGAACGTCAGTTGCATGCGCTGAGCTGGGGCGTTGCTGCACGGCCGTGGGTCTTGCTGATGCATGGATGGGAGGGGAGCGGTGCAGACATGATGGCATTCGTCGCGCCGCTTACCGCGGCCGGCATGCGCGTGGTCGCGCTGGATGCTCCCGCGCACGGTGACTCTCCAGGCACGCAGACCGATGTTCACGACATGGCCCGCGCGATTGCAGCCTGTGCCGAACGTTTGGGTGAGCCGGCCGCGATCATCGCGCACTCCCTGGGGGCGGCTGCCAGCGCTGTGTATCTGTCGGAGCGCCAGTGCGCGCAACCGCGGGAGGCAGAGCGACGCGGTCAGACCGAATCGCTGGTGCTGCTCTCGCCCGGTGGCGATCTCGATGATGAAGTCTCCCGCGTGGCAGCGACGCTCGGTCTGCCACCGTCTGCGACTGCGGCGCTGCGCCGACGACTGGAGCAGCACTACCAGCGACCGCTGGCCGACTGCTCGACGCGTGCCACACTGCATCGCCTGAGCGTGCGCGGTTTGGTGGTGCATGATCGCGACGATCGGATCGTTGCCCACGCGGACGGCGCGGCGGCATGCCGTGCGCTGGCCGGCGCGCGCCTGTTGACGACGCAGGGGTTGGGACATCGGCGCATCCTGCGCGATGAGCGGGTGGTTGCCGAGGTGGTCGCGTTCTGCATCGGAGCCTTGGCGCAGCACTTCGCTGACTGAGGCTGCCACAGAGCGGCACGGGATTTGCTGTTTCCTTGAGCGTTGGGCGCTCCGGGTGGGTCTGGAGTGCGTTAATCGCTTGGGGAGCGAGCATGGAACGAGCGACGGTGTTCGCCAAGACTGAGCGCGGGCGCGAAGAAATGCGCACGCGTGGCCTGGGCCTGCCATCCCAGCTGCGGATCGTGCTGATCGCAACTGACGGCGTGCGTCGCATGGATGAGTTGGGTGCGCTGTATGCGCGCGTCGGCGATATCGGCGAGGCCTGCTCGGTGCTGCAGGCGCAGGGGCTGATCGAGCCGGTCGGCGATTCGGCAGCGAAGGCGCCTGCTGCGCTCGCTCCGGTGCGTCCGGACCATACGCAGACGCAGGAATTCAGGGCCGCCGATTTCGCGCCGGACCTCGAAGCGATTCCAGACATCGGCGGCGTCGCACTGGAACCTGTCATCTTGTTTCTCGAACAGACCGCACGCGAATTGATGGGGCGTGACGCCCAACGGTTCCTCATGCGGCTGTCGCTGTGCATTTCGCTGCGGCACGTGTATTCGTTGCTGCCGGAGCTGCGCTTGATCCTGACCAAACGTCGCGACGCTGCTGCCGCAACGCGGGTCGAACAGCGCGTGTTGACGATGATGGCTCAGGCGGGCGCGACGATGTCAGCGATTTAGCATCCGTAGCGGAGTTTGAACTGCACCTGCGCGATCGCGTTCGCATTGATCATGAAGCCGGCCATCGCAGCGCTGACGCCCGCGGTCAGATCCAGGTGCGGCACTTTCAGTGCGTACAGGGTGACGACGTAGCGGTGTGGCGTGTCGCCCGGTGGCGGGCCAGGGCCACTGTAGCCGGGTGTGCCGAAGTCAGTGCGGATTTGCAACGCGCCGTCCGGCAAGCCGGACCCTGTGGTGTCGCCTGCGCCACGCGGCACCGTCTTGGTGCTGGCGAGCAGGTTCACCACGACCCAGTGCCACCAGCCGCTGCCGGTGGGTGCGTCGGGGTCGTACCCCGTCAGTGCCATGCCCTGCGTCGCAACCGGCGCGCCGCTCCAGCTCAGCGCAGGCGAGAGGTTTACGTGGCCGTCAACGGCGCGGTAACGGCGGGACCGACGCGGCGCTGGGGCCAATCCGGCAGGTTTCTTCGAGATTGTTGGCTGCTCTGATTTCGGAGGCGCGCATCTTTGCGAGCTCGTTCAGGTTGTAGCTCACGGGCTTTCCTCCACGATAGGACATGGCCAGTCGATATCGCACGATGGCGCTGTCGATCTGTTTGGCGCGCCACGGGTGCGCAACCGCTGCAATTTGTTTGCAGTGACTGATCAGCGTGTGCGGATTCACTGCAGGGACGTGCGGGTTCGGTGCGGCAGGTGATGCCACCGTGGGCAGGGAAACGCTTGCCAGCAACGCGGCCAGGAGCGGCGCAACGCCCGCGGTTGACGACCAGAGGCTAACGCGGTCGGTCCTCACGGCCTGGCCTCGCGGTCCACTCCTGTGTCCTGCTCAGGTTGTGGTATTGCATTCACGATCTTCCCCGTATTGCTGATGCGCCTTCTATTGGCTGCGCGGATCGCAATCCTGGCGTGCGTCTCCTGAACCTGGGCCGAACACACCGCGTTAGTGTGCGCCAACCGGCGCTGAAGGTCAGTTCAGCCGGCTACTGGGTACAAGCTGGACAGTGGGGTTCCTTTGCCTTTTTCTGTGTCAGGGGCGGGTAGTTCCTTGAGCGCCTGGGCCAATGCAGATCCTTGCCAGGCTTCGCCGGCGTAGCAGGCGCGATCCAGCTGTTCCAGCAGCTGTTGTGTGTCGGGGCCGTTGATGCGCTGGGCCAGGGCCAGCACCCCGGACGGTGCGTGATCCGGATCACGCGCGCGTGCCCATGCCAACAGATGCCGGCGTGCAGTCTGTGCGTCGTTGTCGCGGCAGGCTTGCTGGAATGCGTTGCGGGCCTGGCGTGCCTTGACGGCGTGCGTGTTGGCGTTGGCGTTGTTGAGCTGTGGCGCTGCGGCACGCGGCTGGCGTCGACGCGACAGTGCCCAGGCGGCGAGGGTGGCGATCCATGCGAATGCGAGCGCGATGCTGATCCAGAACCACGGCGTGCGGTCGCTGGAGGCGGTCGCGACGGGCGCGGGCTGTGCTGCAGTGAGGCTGTCGGACTTCGCTGCCGGTGCATCGGCCGATGGGTCTGCAGGTGCCAGCTCCGCGACCGGCGGCGTGGTCGCAGACGCGGTGCCGGCGACGGCCGGCAGGATCTCGATGGTTTGCTGCGGAATTTCGGCGGCGCGGAGTTGGTCGGTGCCAGTATCCCACCAGGTCACACGCAGTGACGGGATGACGTAGCTGCCGGGGCGGCTGGCGATCACGGCAATGTCCTGCGTGCGTGTGGCGGTCAGCTCGCCGTTCGTCACGCCGGTATTCAGCTGCGCCTGATCGGGGTAGGCCTTGAGTCCGTCCGGCAGCTGTAGGCGCTGGCCGAGATCGGGCAGCTGTTCGGCAGTGACGCCGGTGGCGTCCAGAGTCAGGCTCAGGGTCAGCGGTTCGCCGGCGTGAACCTGCTTGTGGTCCGGTTGCCAGCTGCCACTCAGGCTCAGCGAGCGCGCCGGCAGCCAGTCGGCGCCGGCAGCCGCGGGGCGTGGCTGAACGTCAAGTTCGATGGCATCGCCACGCAGACGCAGTGGACGCATCGAGCTCAGCCCCCCGAATGGGGACTGACCGAACACGTTGTTGAAGAACGGATCGTTGAAGCCGTCGCGGTTGCGCGTGTCCTGTACCTGCGCGTCGAGAACCGGGCCATCAAGACTGATCGCGCCGCTGTGTTGCGGGAACAGTGCGTAGCGGCGCTCGACCACTTGATAGCGATGACCGTTGCGCATCTCGGTGGACTGGATGTCCTGGCCCAGCGGCTCGACCACGATGGCGTCGCTGGTCGGCAGGTCGAGCGACGCCTGCTGCAGCGCGAGGTCGGTGTAGAGCTTGACCGTCAGCACCGTCGGTGCCTGCACGTAGGGACGCGGAGTCTCAAGTTCTGACGTCAGAAACACATGCTGCGAGGTGTTGCTGCTGGCATCGTCGCTGCTGGTGCCGTTGTCGGAAACGGTCAGTTGCAGCGGCTGCGAAGACTCACCGGCCCAGTTCAGAGCCGGGATCTGCAGCGTGCCCTTGCGCTTGGGCGACAGCGTGATCTGTATCTGCTTGTGAGCGGAGATCGAGCCGTTGATGATCTGGAAGCTTGAGCCGCTGCTGCTGCCGAGGATGTCGAAGTCCTTTTTCAGAGGACTCAGGTCGGGATCGTCACTGGTGCGGCCTTCGTGGGTCAGGTTCAGCTGCACGGTGTCGCCGGGGCCGATGGTGTCGCGGTCGAGTTCGGCGCTGACGTTGGCGAAGGCAGCGCTGCTCAGACACAACGTCAGGGCGGCGACGATGCTGCCTGATGTGAGCGGATTTCCTCTGGCGGTTCGAAACCAGGACAGGGCGTTCATGGTTGCGCTTCCTGCTGTTGTTTCATCAAGTGTTCGATCATGAATTTGCGTCGCAGCAGCCCGCCTGGATCATCCGGAATCCGGCGTAGCCACTGATCCTGCGCCAGCTGCTTCTCGCTCGGGGCTTCGCCGTCGCCGACGACGGCGGCCGGCGCATCCTGCTGGGGCTGTGAGTTGTCAGGTTTTTCCGTGCTGGCGGCAGCGGCCTGGTGTGAATCTGCAGGCGGTTGCGAGTCGCTGCCCTGTTGCTGCGCGGCGAGGCCGGCGCTGGCGTCGCGGTGGGCCTGCTCGGCGTTGTTGCTCTGGTCTTCGTTCTCCTGGGCGTCAGCCTGTTTTTGGGCTGACTGCGATTGAGCTTGGTTATCGGCGTCGGCCTGCTGCGGATCCTCCTGCTTCGAGCTGTCGCCTGATTGCTGCTGCTGCTCGGAGCTCTGTGCGCCGTTCTGCGACGATGCGTCCTTGGACTGTCCGTTGTTGCCTTTGCCGGATTGCGATTGATTCTGATCGCCTTGCTTCTGGCTCTCGGAGCCGTCCTTTGACTGTTTGTCGTCCTGCGGCTGGCCGTCGCCGTCTTTCGACTGCTGTTGCTGTTCCTGTTGCTTCTGTTGTTGCAGTGCCTGTTCGACCAGCTTGCGGTTGTGCTGTGCGTCTTCCAGCGAGGGATCTTTGCTCAGCGCGGCATCGTAGGCGTCGAGCGCGGACTGCAGGTCACCGCTGCGGGCCAGCGCATTGGCGCGGTTGTACTGCGCCTCGGCGTCGTCGAATTCGGCTAGGCTTTCTACGGCAGCGGCGTTGTCTCCCGCCTGTGCCTGCGCGTAGGCCTTGTGGCGCGGATCGTTGAAGGCTGCAGCGGCGCCAGCGGCATCGCCTTTCTGTAGTAGCGACTGCGCGCGCTGGTCCGGCGTCTGCCACAGCTTCGACCACAGGCCGGCGGCTTGCGGTGTCACGGTATTGGCTGGCTGTGTGGGTGCCGCGGTGTCGGCATAGACCGGCGACGCGAAGGTCAGCGCCAGCAGTACGCTCGTGATGTGGCATGCGCGCATCACAGCCATCCCCGCCGTGCGAGCAATGCGGCAAACAGCAGCAGCGCCGGCAGCAGCCATGCCCCCGCGTCACGCCAGTGCGTGAGCTGGACATCCTGCGTGCTGGCGGATTGCGCAGGATCGCCGCTATCGTCCTGCAGCTGTGCGACGAGACCGCTGAGCTGTGACAGCTCGATCGCGCGACCGCCGCCGGTCCGGGCGAGGCTGCGCAGTGCGTCGAGATCCAGTTGCGCCAGCTGCGGCCGACCGCTGGCGTCCTTGGCGAAACCGCCCTGGCTGCTGGGCATCGGTGCGCCGCTGCGGGTGCCGACCGCGACGATGTCGACGGTGATGCCATCACTGCGCAGTGTGGATGCGGCGGTCTGTGAAGACGCGGGATCGTCGCTGCCGTCGCTGAACACGATCACGCGGCGGGTGCCGGGCACGTCGTGCAGCAGACTGCCGGCCTGCTTCAGCGCCGGGGCGAGGTTGTTGCCGAGGGTGGGCAGAATGTCCGGGGCCAAAGGCGGCAACAGACTGCGCACGGTTTCGACATCCTCGGTCAGCGGCGTCACTGTGAACGCTTCGGCGCCAGCGACAACCAGTGCAACGCGGGCGTCGTGTGCGGCGCTGAGCAGATCGTCGATGGCGTAACGCGCTCGGGTGACGCGATCCGGGCTGAGGTCACTGGCCGCCATTGACGGCGACAGGTCCAGCACCACGACCCAGGCGGTGCTGCCGCGCACGGCCGCGGCGCTGTCCTGCTGCCAGCTGGGGCCGGCGAGCGCCAGTACGGCCAGGGTCCAGCACAGGGCGAGCGCCAGCCATGGTGAGCTGCCGCCGTTTTGCGCGTGGTCGAGACGCAGTGCCGGCAACAGGCTGGCGTCGATCACCGGCGCCCAGCCGCTGTCAGCGGAACCGCGTTGGCGCAACCAGAACGCCAGGGCCCACAGCGGCAGCAATGCCAGCAGCCACAGCGGGCGCAGGAAATGGAAGTTGTGCACGACGTCTTGCGCGGTCTGGGCGAGGCTCATGTACGCGCTCTCAGCACGACTGCGGGGACGCTCAGCAGCAGCGCGAAACCCAGTGGCCAGCGGAACCATTCCGTGGTCGGGCGAAACCACTGATCGCGGCCTTCCGCGGGTTCGAGTGCGTCGATGCGTGCGTACACCTGCTGCAATGCTTGTGCGTCGGTCGCTCGGAAGTAGGCACCGCCGGTGGCGTCGGCGATCGCCTTGAGCGTGTCTTCATCCAGATCGCTGCCACCGCTGACCAGGCCGAAGAAGCCGCGCTGCGGCGCGCCGCCGACACCAATGGTGTAAATGCGCAGGCTGGCGTCGGCGGCAAGTCTCGCGGCCTGCAGCGGCGGCATCGCGCCGGCGGTGTTGCTGCCGTCGGTGAGCAGGATCAATACGGTCTCGCTGGCTTTTGCGTCGCTGTCGCGCAGACGTTTCAGCGCAAGGCCGATCGCGTCGCCGATCGCGGTCTGGGTGCCGGCCATGCCGACCATGGCTTCGCGCAGGAAAGTGCTGGCGGTGTTCAGATCATTGGTCAGCGGCGCCTGTAGATAGGGCTGCGTCGCGAACAGGATCAGCCCGACCTGATCGCCCTGACGG
>JBFFJL010000109.1:0-10020 GCA_041555955.1 Nevskiaceae bacterium | reverse complement strand
GCTCGAACGCGTGATAGCCGATACGGTCGTACAGTTCGGCACGCGTCTGCATCATGTCGATCACGTCCTTCTGATGACCGTTCTGGCGGATCGAGGTGTAGACCGCCTCAGCCGCCTTGTTCGCAGCGCGGAACGCCGACAGCGGATACAGCTGGATCGCGACGCCAACCGAGGCCAGCTCGTCCCGCGTGAATAGCGGCGTGGCGCCGAATTCGGTGATGTTGGCCAGCACCGGCACCTTCACGGCCTCGACGAATCTCTGGTAGGTCGGCAGGTCGACGGCGGCCTCGGCAAAGATCGCGTCAGCGCCGGCCTCGACGCAGGCGATCGAGCGTTCGATCGCGGCATCAACACCTTCAGCCTGGATCGCGTCAGTGCGCGCGATGATGAAGAAGTCCTTGTCAGTCTTGGCATCGGCCGCGGCTTTCACGCGGTCGACCATCTCACCCTGGGTCACGATCTCCTTTCCGGGACGATGACCGCAGCGCTTGGCGCCGACCTGATCCTCGAGGTGGCAGGCGGCGGCGCCGGCCTTGATCAGACTCTTGACCGTACGCTCGATGTTGAACGCGCTGGGGCCGAAGCCGGTGTCGATGTCAACCAGCAGCGGCAGATCGCAGACGTCGGTAATGCGACGCACGTCGACCAGCACGTCGTCCATCGTGTTGATTCCGAGATCCGGCAGACCGAGGCTGCCCGCGGCGACGCCGCCACCCGACAGATAGATCGCCTTGAATCCGGCGCGCTGGGCCAGCAGTGCATGGTTGGCGTTGATGGCACCGATCACCTGCAAAGGCTTTTCGGCGGCAAGGGCTGCGCGGAACTTGGCTCCTGCGGAAGCGGGCGCACCGGTGGAAGACGTCATTTGCGACTCCTCGTTGAGCGGTCCCATCGGTCACTTCGTGGTGGCGCGACGGGCACGTCGGGTGGATGTGGGGCACTAGCACTCAAGGGGCATGCCATTTTTACGGGCCACCGGCAGCATTTGCATCAGATTGAATTTGCTTAAGAATTTTTTATCAGAAAAATCCGTCTCGGCTTTTGGAACGTTCATGTGTTTCATCTTCAGTTTCATGAAACACATGAAACATCCGAAATGAAACATAATGCGACGATGCAGAACCAGGATCATTTCGTTCCGACCATCTGGACGGTCAGCGTCACTCGGCTGTCGAGTTTGATGCGTGAGGTGACGCCGGAGTTCGACGGCCGCGCACACATCGAAACCATCGATCTTGGCTTCGAGGAAGCAGTCACCCACATCCGCGAGCGCCTGCGCAACGAAGATTGCGATGTGGTGCTGTCGGCCGGCAGCAACGGCGAATACCTGCGCAACCGCATCGACAAGCCGATCGTGCTGGTCCGGCCGGACGGCTTCGATCTGATGCAGGCCCTGACCCGAGCGCGCCTGCATTCCAGCCGCATCGGCATCATCACCTACGGGCCCGAGCTGCCCGCGTTTGCCGCGTTCAAGCAGCAGTTCGGGCTCGAAATCGAGCAGCGCTCGTACACCAACACCGAGGCGGCGCGCGATCTGGTCGCCGAACTGGTTTCGCTGGGCTGCGGCGCCATCGTCGGCACCGGCTACATCACCGAGCTGGCGGACCGCGCTGGCGTCAGCGGCATCCTGATCTATTCCCCCGAGGCGATCCGCCGCGCATTCGAGCAGGCGATCGACCTCGCGCGCATGCTCGCCGCCGCGCGCAGCGGTGGTCGCGAGTCCTCGGTCGCGGTGGACTCGCGCTACAGCCTGCGGCGCCTGATCGGCAACAGTGCCGCCATGGTCGCGCTGCGCGATCAGGTGCGCCTGTACGGCGCCAGCGACCGCACGGTGCTGATCACCGGCGAGACCGGCACCGGCAAGGAGCTGGTCGCCCAGGCGCTGCACGGCGCCAGTCCGCGCCGCGCCGGGCCGTTCGTCGCGGTGAACTGCGGGGCAATCGCCGAATCACTGCTCGAATCCGAGCTGTTCGGCCACACCGAGGGCGCGTTCACCGGCTCGCGACGCGGTGGGCGCGCCGGCCTGATCGAGGCGGCCAACGGCGGAACCCTGTTTCTGGACGAGATCGGCGAGATGCCGCTACCGCTGCAGACGCGCCTGTTACGCGTTCTGGAAGAACGCGAGGTGCTACGCGTCGGCAGTACCCGGCCGACATCGGTGGACGTTCGCGTGATCGCCGCCACCCACGTCGAGCTTGATCAGCTCGCCAGCGATGCCCGCTTCCGCCGCGATCTGTACTACCGGCTGAATGTGCTGCGCATTGCATTGGCCCCGCTACGCGAGCACCCGGACGACATTCCGCTGCTGCTGATGACGTTCCTGCGCGCCGTTGGCGCCGGCGCAATGACGATCGACGTACCGGCGCAGAAGCTGCTGCTGCAGTACCGCTGGCCGGGCAACGTGCGCGAGCTGCGCAACCTCGCCGAACGGCTTTCCGTCCTGGCGCACGCCGAATCTCCGCTGTCCGCGCTGACCCGCCCGCTACTGCTGCGCTGCGCGCCGGAACTCAGCTTCGCCCGCCCCGACGCGGCCACCGAACCGGCCACGGTCCCGGCCGCACCGGGCGGCGACATCGGCACCGACGCCGTCGATGCCGTATCCATCGCTGCGGCACTGCGCCGCCACGCCGGCAACCGCCAGCGCGCGGCCGACGCGCTCGGCATCTCGCGCACCACCCTGTGGCGCAAGCTGCGGCAGTCCGAGCGCCAGAACTGAGCGCGAAACGCCCCGCGACCGCGGAACGCTCGGGCATGAAAGCCGGACGAGCGGCCCTATGGCGCTCAAATACAGCGGCGTAAAGTGCCGCCCCATGGAGCCGAGGAAGCGCGCAGCCGAGCACACACAGCCGTCACCCCGCGGCGCTATGATCCGCGCCGTCGCGCCGGACCTGCCATTCGGCCGCCATTCAGCTGCATCCGCCATGCTGCACCGCTGCACGCATTACCGGGCACCAGACAACAAGATTCACTGGGCTTCGAATCCAGAACACATGTTCACGTGACGCACTCCGATCAACATTCGTTTTCCGCGCGCCTGCGCTGGCTGATGGGCAGCCCCATCGGCGCGGCACTGGGCGCGCTGGTCTATGGCGTTTGGGCGGTCTACGCCAACCGCGACGCCGGCATGCTGCTGGCGTTTCGCGCCGGGACGGCACATTGGCTGACCAGCGCGCTATTGACCTATTTCGGCGCCGCCTCGATGCGCGTGGTGTTCGACATTGTGGCCGGCACGTTCTCCGGATTCACGCGATTGATCGCAACCTGTATCGGCGGTCTGGTCTTTACCTATGTGACCCTGATCGGCGTGCATCTGATCAATGGTTCGCCGCACATTCTGCTGACCCTGGCACCCGGCATCATTCCGACGTTGCTGTTCTGCATCACCTATGCCGCGCTGCTACAGCGCGGCGCACCGGTTCCGGCTGCGTCCGGGGCCCTGACCGGAAGTCTCTAATGCATCACCGCAGTCAATTCGTGCGTCTGCTGGATTTCAGCCAGCGCATCCTTAAACAGGGCAACTCGCTGATCGATCTGGCACAGACTCATGCCGAGATCGCATTCGACAGCTTCATCGGCCCGCATCTGCGGCATGTGATCGAACATTACGAGACTTTCGTGCAACAGGCCGGCGGCCGCACGATTGACTACGACGCACGCCTGCGCGATCGCGAGGTCGAGTGCGATCCGGTGCTGGCGCGCGAACGCCTGCGCACCCTGAGCGCGGCAATAGCCCAGCTGCAGGAATCGCAGCTGCCCAACCCGGTGGCAATCCATCTGCTCGGCGGCATGGCCGGCGACGAACACTTCGTGACGTTCTCGACGGTCGAGCGCGAACTGATGTTTCTCGCCAGCCACGCGATCCATCATTACGCCCAACTGAAGCTGCATCTTCAGGCTTACGGCATCGAGTTGGACCCGGACTTCGGCAAGGCGCCGTCGACCATCCACCACGAACATCAGGCGCACTGATGTCCGCACGACCGCAAACCCTGCCATGGCAATCCGGCGCCGTACCTGCGCTGCCGTGGCAGACGCGCTGGTCGATCAGCCTGGCCCGCGCACGGCGCTGGGAGTTCTGGCCCGCGTGGCTGTTCTACATTCCGATCATCGGCTGGATCCTGCTGCTGGGCCTGCGCTTCCGCAGCCCGACCCTGTTCACTGCCGCCAACCCGACGATGGACGCCGGCGGCGTGGTGGGCGAACGCAAGCACGAAGTGCTGGAACCGCTGCAGCGCAACGCACCGGATCTGGTGGCCACGTTCACACTGATCCGTAGTGGCGATGCCGCAGCACGCGTCGACGCCGCATTGGCGCACGCCAAGACCGTCGACTTCCCGATCGTGCTGAAACCGGATGTCGGCCAGCGCGGCCGCGGTGTGTTCATCGCCCACGACGCGCATGCCGTACGCCAGTATCTGCAACAGTTCGACGGCGACGTGCTGGCGCAGCGCTATGTCGAAGGCGACGAGTTCGGCGTGTTCGTCGCACGTGCGCCCGGCGAGGCTCAGGCACGCATTCTGTCGATCGTGCACAAGACCTTCCCCGCCGTCGTCGGCGACGGCGCGCGCAGCCTCGGCGCGCTGATTCTGGCCGACGCCCGTGCACGCCTGATCGCACCGCTGCTGTGGACGCGCTGGGCGCAGCGTCTGGATCAGATCCCCGCCGCCGGCGAGCGCGTGCAACTGGTGGACATCGGCGCCCACTGCCGCGGCGCGCTGTTCCTGGATGCACGTCGCTGCGCAACGCCGGCGCTGGTGCAGGCGATGACGCGCCTGACCGACGCGGTGCCGGGCTACTGCTTCGGCCGCATTGACCTGCGCTGCCCAAGCCCCGACGCGCTGTCGCGCGGCGAAAGTGTACAGGCGATCGAACTCAACGGCGTCACCGCCGAAAGCGCCCACATCTATCACCCCGACACACCGTTGTCGGAAGGCTATGCCGCGATGTTTCGTCAGTGGCGGATCGCTTTCGAGATCGGCCGCGCGAATCGCGGCCAGGGTGCCGCAGTCGTCGGCCCGTTCGGCCTGCTGGCGCGCTTTCGCGAAGACCTCAAGCGTTCCGATCATTGGTTCTGATCCCGCTCACGCGATGGAGAACGATATGACCCGCATACAGGCACACTCGCTGACCCGCAGCCTGCCGCGCTACCTGCTGTGCCTGATCGTCGGCCTGTGGTCGCTGAGCGCGCTGGCGCTGGACCCGATCAACACCGGCCTGTTCGGCAACACCGCAATCAAGGGCTACGACCCGGTCGCCTATCACACCGAACACAAGCCGGTGAAAGGCAGCAAGGATTTCAGCGTCGAGTGGATGGGCGCCAACTGGCTGTTCGCCTCGCAGGCGAACCTCAAGCTGTTCAAGGAAGACCCTAAGCGCTACGCGCCGCAATACGGCGGCTACTGCGCCTACGCGGTGTCGCAGAACAGCACCGCCGGCATCGATCCGGACGCGTTCACCGTTCTGGACGACAAGCTGTATCTGAACTACGACAAGGACATCCAGAAGAAGTGGGAGGCCAACCGCGACGGCTATATCCGTGACGCCGATCGCCTGTGGCCGGAGCTGCTGAAGCCATGAGCCTGCGTACACAAATCCGGTTGTTGGCGTCGTACAACGCGTGGATGAACCAAAAGCTCTACGCGGCCGCGGCGACGTTGACACCGGAACAGCTGACGCAGGACCGCGGCGCGTTCTTCAAATCAGTTCTGGGTACGCTGAACCATCTGGTCGTTGCCGACACGATCTGGCTGCAGCGCTTTGCCCAGCATCCGGCACAGTTCGCCGCGCTCGACCCGGTGCGTACGCTGCCGTCGCCGCGCACGCTGGATGAAACCGTGTGTGCTGATCTGCCGTCACTGAGCCAGCGCCGCAGCGTGCTCGATAACGCGATCCAGGCCTGGGCCGCGGAACTGAGCGACGCGGATCTGCAGCAGACGCTGCACTACCACAGCACCCGCGGCGCACCGGGCGCCAAGCCGTTCGGCTCGCTGGTGATGCACTTGTTCAATCACCAGACGCATCACCGCGGACAGATCACGACCCTGTTGTCGCAGGCCGGCGTCGACGTCGGTGTGACCGACCTGCTGACGCTGATTCCCGATCCGCAGGCCGACTGATTTCTTTGCATCCATCTCGGGGGAGAACCATGCAAGGCTATAAGCGTTTTGGACATGTGGCGCTGGCGCTGTACATCGCCTTCGTCTTCATCCAATCACTGTTCTTCAAGTTCACCGGCTCACCGGAAACCGTCTACATCTTCGAAGGCAAGCTCGACCCGTGGGCGGCATCGCTGGGCTTTCCCGGCTTGTTCGCACCGGGCGGCATCTTCTCGGCCACCGTCGTCGGCAGCGCCGAGCTGCTGACCTCGATCGTCCTGCTGACTGGCACCTTCGTCGCACCTTGGCGCGTGCTGCAGGGCCTTGGCGCAGTGCTGGCTCTGGGCGTGATCTCGGGTGCAATCTTCTTCCATCTGTTCACACCGCTGGGCGTCGCGGTGATCAATACCGACGGCAGCAGCGACGGTGGACAGCTGTTCATCATGGCCTGCGGGGTCTGGGTCGCCTGCGCGATCCTGATCTGGAAGCGTCGCGCGCTGCTGTTGGGCCTGATCGGGATGAAACCCGAAACCCGCACTGCGGTCTGAAGCTCGACTCCGAGAGCGGCCATGCGCCTACACAAACACAGCAGCATTGAATCTCCCGTCATTGGTTTGCCGCGCAAACCGGGCCGCGCGTGGCTGTCGAGCGCCGCGGACCGCGCACTCGGCCTGGACACGCTGGAGCGCCTGTATCGTCGCCGCCCGACGGCACTGAATCCGCAGGACTTCGTGCGCTACGCGCTGGACAGCCTCGGCATCGCGTTTGCCATCGACGCCGGCGGCATCGACGCCATTCCGAAAGCCGGCGCCACGCTGGTGATTGCCAACCATCCCTATGGCGCTGCCGAAGGCCTGGCGCTGGCCGAACTGTTGCTGCAACGACGTCCCGATGTGCGCCTGCTCGCCAACGAGATGCTGCAGCGGCTGCCCGAGCTGGCGCCGATCATCGTGCCGATCGACGTGTTCCACAGTGGCGTCAACGCCCAGGGCCTGCGCGCTGCACTGCGCCATCTGAACGACGGCGGCGTGCTGCTGGTTTTTCCAGCCGGCGAAGTCAGTCGTCTTGATCTCAAGCAGCGTGCCATCGTCGACCCACCGTGGTCGGACACCGTCGCAACTTTGGCGCGTCGCACCCGAGCGGCCGTGGTTCCGGTCTTTGTCGACGGTCGCGCCAGCACCACCGCGATCACCGCCGGGCTCGTGCATAGTCGTCTACGCACAGCCCTACTGGCGCGCGAACTGATCCGGCTGCGCGGCATGCGCATCGGTCTGCGCATCGGCGACGCCCTCAACCCAGCCGAACTCGATGCGATACCCAAGCAACAGCAGACAGACTATCTACGCCTGATCACCTACGCACTCGGCGCAAGCAACCGCAACGCGACCGCGACCGCGACACGCGTGCTGCAACCGCTGGCACCGGCGATCGCCGCGCGCGCGCTGGCCGCGGATGTGGCGCAACTGCCGCCACAGCGGCACCTCCTCGACTCCGGAGACTTCTCGGTCTATCTGGCACCGGCCGACGAGCTGCCGAACGTGCTGCCGGAAATCGGGCGACTGCGCGAGCTGAGCTTTCGTGCGCTCAACGAAGGCTCGGGTCTGCCACGCGATCTCGATGTCTACGATGAAAGCTATGAACACCTGTTCGTCTGGCATCGCCAGCAGCAGGCCATCGTCGGTGCCTATCGGTTCGGTTTTTCGCAAGCCATCCTGCCGCTTGCCGGCCCCGAAGGCTTTTACACGCACAGCCTGTTCGACTACGACCGGCGCCTGTTTACCCTGCTTGGCCCGAGCATCGAGCTGGGGCGCTCGTTCGTCACGCAAGGATGGCAGCGCAGCTTCCATCCCTTGCGCCTGTTGTGGAGCGGTATTGATCGCGTGCTGCGCCTGCACCCCGAAGTCCGCTGGCTGTTCGGACCGGTCAGCGTCAGCCCCAGCTACACGCCAACCGGCCGCGCGCTGATCGCAGAGACGCTGCGTCTGCACCACTCGGACCCCACGCTTTCACGACTGATCACGCCGCGCACCCCGCCGCAGAATCGCCGCATCGAAGCCCTGCGTCAGGTCACCAGCGCGCTGGCCGACCCGAAGCTGCTGTCACGCCTGGTGTCGCGCATCGAGTACGGCCCCGGCCTGCCGGTGCTGCTGCGCCAGTACCTCGATCTGAACGGCCGCTTCGCCGGCTTCAACGTTGATCACGCGTTCGGGGGCACGCTGGACGGCCTGGTGTTCGTCGAAGTCGCCGGCATTCCGGATAAAGTCCGCAGCCGGCTGGTCGTCAACGCGGCGGAGGCTCACTGAGACGGAACATGGCTGGTGGTCACATCCGCCAGCACCTTGCTCGCGGTGCCCAGCACCTGCGTTCGCACAACACTGATGCTGCGTCCCTTCTTCACGTATCGCGCTACTGCACGCAATGAACCTTCGCGCTGGTTGCCGACGAGATTGGCATTCAGATTGATCGCCAGCGGGAATCCCTTCATGCCTTCCGACGCGTGACCGGTTCCCAGAGCCAGCACCGTCGCAGTCACGTCGGCAAACCACAGCATCGCGCCGGCGTGCACGGTACCGAACGGATTGCGCATGCCATCGGTGATCGGCATTTCTGCGACCACCTCGTCGTCGCGACGTTCGATGATCGTGAACTCGATCGATCCCTGCACTTTCATGGTTTGTTGCTCCGATATCCGGCGGGTCGCTGCCGAACGAGGATCGCCCGGCAAGGTTCCCGGCGAGAAAAATTCCGGGTCTTGCAATTCTGAATGTGTAGATACACACTTTGCAAATGGGTGAATCATCGACATCGCTGCAGGACCGGGTTCTGGCCATGGGCGGCAGCTGTTATGCATTGCAGGCGCGCCGCACTGCCAATCAGGTCGCTCGCACCTACAACCAAGCGCTCGCGCACTTGAGTCTCGAGGTCGCGCAGTTCTCGACGCTGTGCGTAATCGCCGCCGAACAGGCGCTGTCGGTCAGCGACATGGCTGCACAACTCGGCGTCGAACGCTCGACCCTGGTCCGCAATCTGAAGATTCTCGAACGTGACGATCTGATCCGGCAGGCCGGACGCGATGGCCGCCGCATCGTTTATCGGATCACGGCCAAGGGTTCGCGCCTGCTGAACAAGGCGTTGCCCGTCTGGCATCAGGTTCAGGCCGAGCTCGGCGCATCGATCGGCGGCGTCGACGGCGAACCGCATCGTGCACTGCGCGCACTCCGCAACGCGGCCCGCCAGGCGGCTTCCGCCCTCACCGAAGCCTGAATCCCGAAGCGCGCAATTGACACTCTTCCCTATTCCGAACTGTGTATCTACAACATAAAGGAGCTCCATGATGAACGATATGAGCCACGGCATTTCGTCGCCCCCGAAGACCGGCATCGTCGACCCGGCGATTGCCACCGGCATGTCCGGCCTGGACTTCATGCGCAAGCTGATGAACGAAGAACTCCCGGCCCCACCGTTCTCGCTGACCGCCGACGTCTGGCCGGTCGAAGTCGAGGACGGCCGCGTGGTGTTCGAGGGACGGCCGGCAGAGCGCTTCTACAATCCGATGGGCACGATCCACGGCGGCTGGCTGTCGACGCTGCTCGACTCGGCCATGGGCTGCGCGATCCACTCGCACCTGCCAGCGGGAACCGCCTACACCACGGTCGAGATGAAGGTGAATTTCGTGCGGCCCGCGTTTGCGCACAGCGGACCGCTGCGCTGCGAAGCGAGCCTGATCCACTACGGTGGACGCATCGCCACATCGGAAGGCCGCGTGGTCGACGGCAAGGGCCGCTTGATCGCACACGGTACCGAGACCTGCATGCTGCTGGATGCCACACGCACCACACGCAGCTGAGTTTCGATCTATCCCACCCCGGAGGCATCTCATGAAACTCGAAGGATCCATCGCGCTGGTCACCGGCGCCAATCGCGG
>JBFFJL010000108.1:0-10127 GCA_041555955.1 Nevskiaceae bacterium | reverse complement strand
GTGGACGATCCGCTGCTGGAGATCGCCCGCCGGCTGGAGGAGGTGGCGCTCAACGACGAGTACTTCGTGGAGCGCAAGCTGTATCCCAACGTGGACTTCTACAGCGGCATCATATACCGCGCGATGGGCGTGCCGACGGACATGTTTACCGTGATGTTTGCGCTCGGTCGTTTGCCCGGCTGGCTTGCGCACTGGAAGGAGCTGCGCCGGGACCCGGACCGCCGCATCGGGCGCCCACGCCAGATCTACGTCGGCGAGGCATGCCGCCCGTTCACGCCGCTGGAATGTGCGCGCCAGCAACGCGCCACGTTTCATCTGATTCAGGCCGGTTCTCACGCGTTCTTCCTGCATCTGGCCAAGGCGCGCGCAGAGTATCCGCCCGGGGCGGCAGCCGCGGTGATCGATCACACCGGCGCGTTCCACGAAGCGACCGTGCGTTTTCTCGACTTGCTGGAAGAGCGCTTTCCACAGCGTCCCGCCAACGGCCTGCCGTTCGCGATTCCGGAACCCGGGACCACCGCCGCTTGTGGCGATCTGATGATCCGCTGCGACACCCTGGGCGATCTGCTGCTGCTGGTCGCGTGGCCGGCTGGCCCGCTGGACCGTCTGACCGCACGCGAGCGGGAAATCGTCAACTGCGTGGCGCAAGGCCTGTCGTTCAAGCAGGCAGCGAAGAAAATCGGGGTCGCGCCATCCACCGTGGCCAATCACCTGTATCGCGTCTACCGCAAGCTGGGCGTCTACAGCCGCACCGAGCTGGCTTCGCTGGTGCATCCGCAACCGCGATCAGCGGACTGATTCATCCGGTGCCTGGCACGACGGCGGCGGCTCCGCAGTGGCAGGCGTTGTGGTTGCGCTGGCGCCATGGCGTCGCGCTGCTGAGCTTCGCCGCCGGCATCGGCAGTTTCCTGCTGATCCAGCGTCAGGAGCGCGTGGCGCAGGCCCTGGTGATCCTGCTGCCGCTGTCTTGGCTGCTCGCCGTCGCCGAACCCGCGCTGCGGCGGCTGGCCGAACGCAAGACCGCACTGCGGTTATCTCCGCTGCTGGCTGGCTATCTGACCCAGGCGCTGCATCAGGAGTCGCTGTTCTTCACCCTGCCGTTCTTCATCGCCACGGCAACCTGGAGGTCGACACAGGCCGCGTTCATCGCGCTGATGGTGGCGCTGGCACTGGTCTCGATCATCGACCCACTGTACTACCGCCGGATCCTGCCACACCGCGCATTGCTGTGGGGTTTTCACGCGATCGCGGCCTTCCTGACAGTACTGACCGCCGCGCCGATGCTGTGGCAGCTGACCACCACGCAGAGCCTGCTGATGGCGCTGGCGGTGATGGGCGTTCTGAGCGTGCCGGCATGGTGGCAGCTGCTGCAGCTGCCGGGCGGCCGCCGCGCCCTGCTGACGGCTGCTGTCGCCGTCACCTCGGTGTGGGCGCTGTGGCAGCTGCGCGCGGCGATCCCGCCGTCGACCCTGCGCGTGACCGGCATTGTCGTCACGGACCACGTCGACCTGGCACAGAAGGAACCGGGCGCGGCGCTGACCCAGATACCCGTGTCGCGCCTGGGCGACGGTCTCTATGTCTGGAGCAGCATTCATGCACCGCGTGGCCTGCACGAGCGCATCGAGCATCGCTGGCTGCACGACGGCGTGCTGGTTGACGCGGTTGCGCTCGACATCGCTGGCGGCCGTGAGGACGGCTATCGCGCGTGGTCGCGCAAGCAGACATTCGGCGACGATCCACGGGGCGACTGGCAGGTGCGCGTAGTCACGCAAAGCGACCAGCTGATCGGCGTGGTCCGCTTCCGGGTCGACTGACCTGCCTCAGCAGATGCCCGGCAAGCCAGTGCTAGACTGCGGCATGCTCATGACCCACCTCATGAAATCCGCAATGAAATCCATTGATGTCGGCACCTTGCAGCGCCTGATGAACGATGCTGCGACGACGCTGCTGGACGTCCGCAACGCCGACGAGTTGGCCATTGCTGCGCTGCCTGATGCGCGCCACATCCCGCTGGATCAACTGGCGGGGCGCATGGCCGAATTAAACCCTGCGGCCCCGATCGCCGTCCTATGTCATCACGGGATGCGCTCCCACATGGCGGCGCTGATGCTGTTGCGCGCCGGATTCGAGGACGTGTCCAATGTCGAAGGAGGAATCGATGCCTGGTCGCTGCTGATCGATCCCGCGGTTGCGCGTTACTGAATACCCAATAGCTCAAGAATCCGTGTCCATGAATCTGTTGCCAAGGAATCCCATGCGCCTTCATCTGTATCTGCTAACCGCCGCGCTGGCCGTCCCCGGACTGGCGCACGCCAATGACCTGTCCCGCGTCTTCGATCTTGCGGTGGAGAACGACACCACGATCCGCGCCGCACAATTCCAGCGCGACGCTGCAGTCGAGGCCAAGCCCCAGGCGCGCGCGGCGCTGCTGCCGCAGATCAATGGCACCTATGATTACGGCTACACCGACTCCGAATCGACCATCAAAAGCGACAATGCTGCGTTCGGCGGGACGGTCTCGAACAACGGCACCGACGAGACCTTAAGCGTCAACCTGCGCCAGTCGCTGTTCAATCTGGAAAGCTGGCGCCAGCTGCAGCAGGCCTCGGGGCAGGTTGCGCTGGCCCAGGCCACCTATCGCCGTGCCGAGCAGAACCTGGTGTTGCGTGTCGCCAATGCTTACTTCGGCGTGCTGTCTGCCGACGATACGCTGCGCTCGGCGCAGGCGGAAAAAGCCGCGGTCGAACGCCAGCTCGAACAGGCCAAGAAGCGTTTCGAGGTCGGCCTGTCGGCGATCACCGACGTCCAGGAGGCGCAGGCGCGCTACGACCTGACAGTCGCGCAGGAAATCCAGGCGCAGCAGCAACTGTCATCGGCGCGTGAAGCGCTGGCCGAAATCACACATGAACCGCAGAAGTCGGTGGCGTCGCTGCAGGACGCCTTCCCGCTGCCGACCCCTACGCCCAACGACGTGGAGCAATGGGTCGCACAGGCACTGGACGGCAATCTGGATCTGCTGGCGGCTCAGCTGGGCCTGAATATCGCCGAACGCGGCGTTCAGGTCGCGCGTTCCAGGCACCTGCCCACGCTTGATCTGACCGCGCGCTACGTGGACACCTCAAGCGAATCCGGCAGCTTCCCGACCGACGCCACGCAGAATTCAGTGGGCGTCGGCGTGACCGTACCGATCCTGGCCGGCGGTGCGGTGCAGTCCGGCGTACGCCAGGCCACCGCGACCCGCGAACAGCGGCAGGCCGAGTACGAAGGGTCGAAGCGCAGCGTCGAACGCAGCACGCGTGACGCGTTCCAGGGAGTGGTCACCGGCGCCGCACAGGTCAAGGCCTACAAGCAGGCCGTCCTTTCCAGCACCACCGCGTTGGAAGCCAGCGAAACCGGCCTCGAAGTCGGCGCACGCACCGCGGTGGATGTCCTCAACGCGCAGCAGCAGCTGTACGCGGCGCAGCGCAACTATCTGAAGTCACGCTACGACTATCTGATTTCGGTGCTGCAGTTGAAGGCTGCGGCCGGCAAGTTGACGGTCGCCGACCTGAACGAAATCGATCGGCTGCTGATCACCCCATAAGGCGCTGCGCAGCTCGCCCTAGGACTGCGGCGCTGGCGGCAGCGGCGCTGCCGCGTTGATCGCGGCGTCGCTGGGCCAGGCACGCAGCACGGCGGCAACCACCGTCGCCAACGGAATCGCAAAGAACACACCCCAGAAACCGCTGATCGCTCCGAAGAACAGCACGGCGATGATGATCGCCACCGGGTGCAGATTGTTGGCCTCGGAAAAGATCACCGGCACCAGCACGTTGCCGTCCAAGGCCTGGATCACGCCATAGGCCAGCACCACGTAGGCCAGTTCGGACGAGACGCCGAACTGCGCGTAGGCCACCGCCGCCACCGGAATCGTCACCACCGTTGCGCCCAGATACGGCACCAGTACGGAAAACCCGGTGAGCGCACCGAGCAGGATCGCGTAGTTGAGACCGAGCAGGCTGAAGGTCGCGTAGGTCACGATTCCGACGATGGCAATCTCGATCACCTTGCCGCGCACGTAGTTCGCCAGCTGACCATCCACTTCGGTCCAGACCTGGTGGATCATGCTGGTGTCGGCGGGCAGAAAGCGCCGCAGCCACGCCAGAATCTGATGCTTGTCCTTCAGCATGAAGAACGCGATCAACGGCACCAGGATCAGATACACCACCAGGTAGGTCGCTCCGACACCCAGCAGCCGCGTGCGCACCAGTAGTTGATCCCGCACGGTGCTCAGATGCAGGCCGCCACCGCCGAGCAGTTCCTCGATCTGGCGGTCGGAGAAAAAATTCGGATAGTGCTGCGACAGCGAGATCAGCCAGATCTGCAGCTCCTCGATCAGGCGCGGCACTTCCTGCACGAACTGGGTGACCTGCCGCAGCAACTGCGGCAACAACATGAACAAGGCCAGCATCACGCCGAAATAGAACAGCAACCACACCGTGCTGGCGGCCAGAGTCCGCCGCACGCCGTGACGCTCCATCGCCGCCACCGGACCTTCCAGCAGATAGGCAATCACCACCGCCGCAAGCAACGGCTGCGATACCGTCGGCAGCAGCGCCAGGACCAGCCACAGGCTCACGAACAGCAGCAGCAGGCTGACAATCTGCGGATTGGCGAAATGGCGCTCGATCCAGTTGCGGATCAGATTCATGGTGTACCCGTCAGTTCGACGAATTCGTAAGGGCACCAGTGTAGTGATTCGCGACGCGCTACGGGGCCACCCGAGGGGAGCCCACGAGGACCCGCAGCAGCGTCAACGCGGTAATACCGCAGGCGGCGATCACCACCGCCATCGGCACGGCAGTGCCGTCGTGCAGCTGGCCGACTGCGGCACCGGCGATTGCGGCAACGCTGAATTGCAGCGTGCCCATCAGTGCGGACGCCAGACCGGCGCGGTCGCCGAACGGCGCCATGGCTGCCGCGGTGGCATTGGGAAAGCTGCAGCCGAGCGAGCTGATGCAAACGAATAGTGGCAGCGCCACGCCCCACAATCCGCCAACGCCGGTCGCGGATGTCACCACCAGCAGCACGCCGCTCGCTGCAAAGGTCATCAATGCCCCACGCAGCACGTGCTCGGCGCGAAAGCGCCGCAGCAAGCGGCTGTTCAACTGCGACACCACGATCAGGCCAAAGGCGTTGGCGCCGAAAAACAGGCCGAAGCGCTGTGGCGGGACGTGGAACACTTCGATGAACACGAACGCGGAACCGGAGATGTAGGCGAACATGCCGGCGCTGGCGATACCCCCGGACAGCGCGTAACCCATGAAGCGCCGGTGCGCCAGCAGTCGCGCATAGTTGTGGATGACCTCGCGCACAACGATCGGCCGGCCGCGCTGGGTCAGCGTCTCCGGCAAGCCGCTGTACGCGGCAACGCAGCTCAGCACACCGAACACCGCCAGTGCCAGAAAGATCGCCTGCCAACCCAACCAGACCAGAATCTGACCGCCAACCAGCGGCGCAAGAATCGGCGCCACGCCCATCACCAGCACCATCGCCGACAGGATGCGCGCCATCTCCTGCTGCTCGAAACGATCGCGCAGCATCGCGCGCGTCACGATCATGCCAGCACACCCGCCGATCGCCTGAATGAAGCGCAGCAGACTGAGTGAGAGGATGTCCGGGGCCAGCGCACACAACAGTGATGCCAGCGTATACAGGCACAGTCCGAACAGCAGCGGCCCGCGCCGGCCGAAACGATCGGCGATCGGGCCGTAGCCGATCTGGCCGATCGCCAGGCCAAGGAAATACGCCGACAAGGTCAGCTGTGCCGCGCCCGCATCGACCCCGAAGTACATCTGCAGTGCGGGCAGACTCGGCAGATACATGTCGATCGTCATCGGGCCGATGGCGACCATCATTCCCATGATCATCACCCAGCGGCGATGCGCTCCAGCCGACCCGCGATGTCCGGCTGAGGTCACACTTCCGGACGCATCTGCGGAAACAGCAACACATCCCGGATGCTGGGCGAGTCGGTCAGGAACATCACCAGCCGGTCGATACCCAGACCGACACCGGCGGCCGGCGGCAGGCCATATTCCAGCGCACGGATGTAGTCGGCATCGAACACCATGGCCTCGTCGTCACCGGCGTGCTTGGCTGCAACCTGGGCGTGGAAGCGCGCGGCCTGATCGTCCGGATCGTTCAGCTCGGAGAAGCCGTTCGCGGTCTCGCGGCCGCCGATGAACAACTCGAAGCGATCGGTAATTTCCGGATTGGCGTCATTGCAGCGCGCCAGCGGCGAGACTTCAGTCGGGTATTCGGTAATGAAGGTCGGATCGAACAGCTGCTCCTCGGCGGTCTGCTCGAACGCTTCGGTCAGCAACTTGCCGAGGCCGTAGGACGGCTTGGCATCACCACCCACCGACTTGACGAAGGCCACCAACTGCTCGCGATCCTCCAGCACCGCAGGATCGAGTCCCGGGTTGTAGCGCAGCACCGCTTCCTTCATGGTCCAGCGGTTGAACGGCTGGTCAAGGTCGTACTCCCGGCCCTGATAGCTGAGCTGCGCGGAACCGTTGACGGTAATGGCGACGTCGCGCACCAGGGTTTCGACCAGATCCATCGCGTCCTGATAGTCGGCGTAGGCCTGGTAGAACTCCAGCATCGTGAACTCGGGATTGTGCCGGGTGCTGAGCCCTTCGTTACGGAAATTGCGGTTGATCTCGTAGACCTTCTCGAAGCCGCCCACCACCAGGCGCTTCAGATACAGCTCCGGCGCGATGCGCATGTAGAAGTCGCGACCCAGCGCGTTGTAGTGCGTCACGAACGGACGCGCAGTCGCGCCGCCCGGGATCGGCTGCAGCATCGGCGTTTCGACCTCGACGAAACCGAGGGTGTCGAGAAAATTGCGTATGAACCGCACCGCCTTGCCGCGCTTCTCGAACGTTGCGCGGACATCCGGATTGACGATCAGATCCAGGTAGCGCTGGCGGTAGCGTACTTCGGTGTCGGTCAGACCGGCCCACTTTTCGGGCAAGGGTCGCAGCCCCTTGACCAGCACGCGCAAGGTCGCGACCTTCACCGACAGCTCGCCGGTCTTGGTCTTGAACACGGTGCCGGTGACGCCGAGCACATCGCCCACGTCGGCGTGCTTGAAACTGTCGTAGACCGCCTCCCCGACCGCGTTCTGCTGCACGAAGATCTGAATCCGACCGGACATGTCCTGCAGCTGACCGAAACTGGCCTTGCCCATCACGCGCTTGGCCATCAGGCGGCCAGCGAGCGCGAACATCGTGGTCTCGCCCTCCAGCACAGCAGCTTCGGCCTCGCCATAGCTGCCGTGCAGAAATTCGGCCAGCGTGTCGCGCCGGAAATCGTTCGGGTAGGCGCCACCGTCGGCGCGCATGCGCTCAAGCTTCTCGCGGCGCGTCGCGATGATGTGGTTCTCATCGAGCTGCGGCGGCTGGTGTTGTTCGGTCACTACGGTTCTCCGCGGATCCAGGGGCGTTGAAGGCGGGATCGGCGATGTCGCAGAGCGACGCTGGCGCCGGGCCCGCCCCGAGCCTCAGAGTCCGTGTTTCAGGCTCGCTTCGATGAATGGGTCCAGATGACCATCGAGCACCTTCTGGGTGTCGGCAATCTCGACGTGGGTACGCAGATCCTTGATGCGCGACTGGTCGAGCACATACGAGCGGATCTGGTTGCCCCACTCGATGTCACTCTTGGAATCCTCGACCGCCTGCTTCACGGCATTGCGCTTCTGAATCTCGGCCTCGTACATCTTGGCCTTCAGCATCTTCATCGCGCGATCACGGTTGGCATGCTGCGAGCGCTCGGTCTGGCACGCAACCACGATCCCCGTGGGCACATGCTTGATGCGGATCGCTGATTCGGTCTTGTTGACGTGCTGACCGCCGGCCCCGCTGGAGCGGAAAGTGTCCACTTCCAGGTCCGCCGGATTGATCTCGATCTCGAAGCTGTCGTCGACCTCTGGGGAGATGAACACGCCGGCAAACGAAGTATGCCGGCGATTGCCCGAGTCGAACGGCGACTTGCGCACCAGGCGATGCACACCGGTTTCGGTGCGCAACCAGCCATACGCGTAATCGCCCTCGACAAAGATCGTCGCGGACTTGATACCCGCCACTTCACCGTCCGAACGTTCCATCAGCTCGACCTTGAAGCCCTTGCCCTCGGCCCAGCGGATATACATGCGCAGCAGCATTTCCGCCCAGTCCTGCGCCTCGGTGCCGCCGGAGCCGGCCTGGACGTCCAGATAGGCGTTGCTGGCATCGAGTTCACCGCTGAACATGCGGCGGAATTCGAGCGTCTCGGCCATTTCGGCGAGCTTCTTCAGATCACGCCCAATCTCGTCGACGGTAGCGGTATCGTTCTCGCCTTCCGCCAGTTCCAGCAGTTCCAGCGCGTCCGTCAGGCTGGCGGTTGCCCGCTCCAGCGGATACACGACATCTTCAAGCCGGGCGCGTTCGCGACCCAGATTCTGAGCAAGTTCGGGGTTGTTCCAGACCTCACCGCTTTCTAACTCGGCGTTGACCTCAACCAGCCGGTCACGCTTGTTGTCGTAGTCAAAGATAGCCCCGCAGCGCGTCGAAACGCGCGCGCAGGGCCGTCACCTCATTGCGGATATGCTGGGGTTCCATTGCGGTTCAATGAAATCGAAGGGCGCGAATTATAGCCCTGCTGCAGCCGCTGTGCGCGAAGTTGAGACGAAGGCTCAAGCCGCTGTTATAGTTCGCGGATTGACGTTCCCGGCGTGGAACAGACTCTAGGGGGAGAACGATGAAACGACGCCAATGGTGGGGTGTGTCTGCGTTGCTGGTGGCTCTGTCCGCCGCAGCGCCTGTGCTTGCACAGGATGACGATGCAGCGGCGACGCAGGCGCTGAACGGCCGGCACTACTATGTATCCCCGATGTTCTCGTACACCTATGCCGACAAGGATCGCGGCGTGGATGACGCGATCGGCGGCATCATGTCGGTCGGCAAGAAGGTCACCAACGGCATGGCGCTCGAACTGACCGCCTTCGGCTCCGTCGGCGATCCGTCCGATGGCACCGATACCAGTGTCGAGTTCAAAGGCATCGGCGTCAGCAGCCTGATCTTCCTGTTCGACAGCAGTCCGAACTTCTACACGTTGCTGTCGCTGATGTACGGCCGCACCGACGACCATCCCGGCGCGATCCCGAACTATGAGTCGACCGTGTTCGATATCGGTGCGGGTTATCTGCTGCCGCTGAACCGCCACATCATGATCCGCGCCGAGGGTCGCTATCGCACCGATCAGCATGATCGCAAGGACGCGGGCACCCATCCGGGCAACGGCGCGTTTACCGATGGCGTATTCAACGTCGGCCTGCTGTTCCCGCTCGGCGTCACCCCGGTGGAAACCGCAAAGGATGGCGCCGAAGTCGTCGCCATGGACAGCACCGACGGCGACAACGACGGTGTGCCTGACGTCAGCGACCAGTGCCCCGACACCCCGGCCGGCGCCATCGTCGACGAAAACGGCTGCGAAAACGACGCAGACCAGGACGGCGTGGTGGATCGCCTCGATCAGTGCCCGGATACGCCAGCAGGCACCACGGTCAACGCCCAGGGCTGCGCGGTCGATGCCGACGGCGACGGCGTGCCGGATGATATCGACGAGTGCCCGAACACTCCCGCGGGCGCCAAGGTGCTGCAGAACGGCTGCGCCCTGGTCGGCGATTGCCGCCTGCCGCGTGCCGGTGAGCAGATCGACGAAAACGGCTGCGCTGTCGAACAGACCTTCGTGCTCAAGGGCGTCAAGTTCGAGTTCGACTCCGATCGCCTGACGCCCGAAGCGCTCGAGATTCTCAACAGCGTCGCCGAAACCCTGAATGCCTATGCCGGCATCGCGGTGGAAATCGAAGGCCATACCGACAACATCGGCTCCGATGCCTATAACCAGGGCCTGTCAGAGCGCCGCGCCAACGCAGTCAAGCGCTATCTGTCGAGCCACGGCGTCGACGCCAACCGCATGACGCCCGTGGGTTACGGCGAATCGCGGCCGATCGCGGTCAACGACAGCGAAGACGGCCGCGAGGAAAATCGTCGCGTCGAGCTGCGCGTGGTCGAGTAACTCTGTCGCGGGTCAGCATCAGCCCG
>JBFFJL010000107.1:0-10127 GCA_041555955.1 Nevskiaceae bacterium | reverse complement strand
TCTGGGCGAACTGCTCCGGTGTGCGCGGCTGTGTCTGCACCATCGCGCGCAGGCTGGCATCGGAAAACACGACATAGGGCGGCACGTTGCGCTCGACCGCAAGCTGCTTGCGCAGGCTGCGCAGTTCCTCGAACAGCGCGTCGTTGGTCGGGGAATCGCCGGTTTCGGCGGCTTTTCCTTTGCGGCGCTGGGTGCGCGCCGGGCGTGGTGCCAGGGCCAGTTGCAGTTGGCGTTCGCCGCGCAGCACGCTGCGGCTGTCGGCGTTGAGCTGCAAAACAGGGAAACCGTCGTGTGATTCGGTCAGCAGACCCTGATGCAGTAGCGCGCGGAGAACGATGCGCCAGTCGTCCTGCGAGCGGCCGGCGCCGATGCCGTAGGTCGACAGGTCAGTGTGTCCGTTGCGACGGATTTTATCGGTGTCGGCGCCGCGTAGCAGATCGATGATGTAACTGCCGCCAAAGCGTTGGCCGCGCTGCGCCAGGCGCGCGATGCACGACAGCAGCTGCTGGGCTTCCAGCGTGCGGTCTTCGACCGTGCGCGGCTCGCAGCAGTTGTCGCAGGCGCCGCAGGGCGGTTGATAGGTTTCACCGAAGTAGCGCAGCTGGATGCTGCGGCGGCATTCCGTTGCTTCTGCATAGTCGAGCACCTGACGCAGCTGCTGGCGTGCAATGCGCTGCTCGGCTTCCAGCGCTTCACCAGTCTCGGGGTCGCGTTTCTGTGCAATCAGAAACTCGGCGGTATGGATGTCGCCGGCGCCGAAATACAAGGTGCAACGGCTGGGCAGGTTATCGCGCCCGGCGCGGCCGGCTTCCTGGTAGTAACCCTCGATCGTGCGCGGCAGATCAAAGTGCGTGACCCAGCGGACATCCGGCTTGTTGATGCCCATGCCGAAGGCAATCGTCGCAACCATTACCTGGACATCGTCCCGGATGTAGCGATCCTGGTGGATGCGCCGGGTTTCGCCATCAAGGCCGGCGTGATAGGGCAGTGCATCGATGCCGTCCGCCTGCAGGCGGCCTGCGAGCTCTTCGACCCGCTTGCGCGACAGGCAGTAGATGATGCCGGAGCCGCCGCCGCGCGCCTGCTGTAGCAACTCCGGGTAGCTGTGTTTGTCCTTGAACTTGACCGCGTAGTACAGGTTTGGTCGATCAAAGCTGGCGACGTGTACCGCAGCCTCGCGCAGACCGAGTTGTGCCACGATGTCGCTGCGGACGCGTTCGGTGGCGGTCGCCGTGAATGCCCAGCACGGCATGTCAGGGAGGTATTCGCGGATGCGCCGGATCTGACGGTATTCGGGCCGGAAGTCGTGCCCCCATTCGGACACGCAATGCGCCTCGTCAATGGTCAGCGCGGAGATGCCGACGGTGCTGGCCAGTTCAGACAGCAGCCCATTGACGAACTCCGGCATCAGCAGGCGCTCGGGTGCCAGATACAGCAGGCGGTAGTTGCCGGCCAGCAGCGCGCGCTGTCGCCGCGCGTTCTCGGTGCCGTCGAGGCTGGAGTTCAGGAACGTCGCCGGGATGCCCATGTCGTCGAGCAGGCGTACCTGGTCCTGCATCAGTGCGATCAGCGGCGACACCACCAGGGTTACGCCGCGGCGCAGCAGCGCCGGTAGCTGGAAGCACAACGACTTGCCGCCGCCAGTCGGCATGATCGCCAGCAGATCGCGGCCTGCCAGCGCATCACGGACCACGGCTTCCTGGCCCGGACGAAAGGCGTCGAAGCCGAAGCGATGTTTCAGGGTCTCGGCAACGCGTTCGGCAGTCATGTGCTGTCGCCGCTGTAAACACGAAGCCCCGGTTGCGACCGGGGCTTTGGGGTCTGCTTCGCGCCGGTCACCGGCTATTCACTTTCCTGCATCCACTGCCCCAGCAGTGTCTCCAGGTAATGAATATGGTGCAGGCCGTCACCGTAAACCTCGTCAGCCATGATGCGGCGCTGCAGCGGAATATTGGTGTTGATGCCCTCGATCACCATTTCGGCCAGTGCCTGCCGCATGCGCGCGATCGCCGACGCCCGGTTCGGGCCCCAGGTGATCAGCTTCCCGATCATCGAATCGTAGTGTGGCGGAACCCGGTAGCAGGCATAGCAATGCGAGTCCAGGCGCACGCCCGGTCCGCCGGGCGCGTGATACTTCTTGATCTCGCCGGGTGACGGCACGAAGGTGCGAGAGTGTTCGGCGTTGATACGGCACTCGATCGAATGGCCGCGGAATTCGATCTCCTCCTGCTTCAGTCTGAGCGGGTTGCCGTCCGCAATCGAGATCATCTCCCGGATCAGATCGACGCTGGTCACCATTTCGGTGACCGGGTGTTCGACCTGAATGCGGGTGTTCATCTCGATGAAGAAAAACTGATCGTTCTCGTACAGGAACTCAAAGGTGCCGGCGCCGCGGTAGCCGATGCGTTTGCAGGCATTGACGCACAGTGCGCCGATCTCCGCGCGCTGTTCCGGGGTGACGCCCGGTGCGGGGGATTCTTCAACCACCTTCTGATTGCGGCGCTGCATCGAGCAGTCACGCTCGCCCAGATGCACGGCGTTGCCCTGGCCGTCCGACAGCACCTGGAATTCAACGTGCCGCGGCGTTTCCAGGTACTTCTCCATGAACACGCTGCCGTCGCGAAAGGCCTGCTGCGCCTCGGTGCGGGCCAGCTGGATCTTCTCCAGCAGTTCATCCTCGGTGCGGACGACGTGCATGCCGCGTCCGCCGCCGCCTGCCGCGGCTTTGATCAGCACCGGGTAGCCAACCTGCCGTGCGGTATCGATGCAGACCTGTTCGTCTTCCGGCAGCACACCCTCGGAGCCGGGGACGCAGGGGACGCCGGCTGCGATCATTTCAGCCTTGGCATTGGTTTTGGAACCCATCAGGCGGATGGTGTCCGAGCGTGGGCCGATGAAAATGAAGCCTGATTTTTCAACCGACTCGGCGAAGTCCGCGTTCTCGGACAGGAAGCCGTATCCGGGATGGATCGCATCGGCCTGGGTGACTTCGGCGGCGGAAATGATCGCGGCCATGTTCAGATAGCTGCGCCCGGCTTGAGGAGGGCCAATGCAGACCGCTTCGTCAGCCAATGCCACGTGTTTCTGCTCGCGATCGGCAGTGGAGTACACCGCCACGGTACGGATGCCGAGTTCCCGGCAGCAGCGCAGGATGCGCAAGGCAATCTCGCCGCGATTGGCGATCAGAATTTTCTTGATGTGGTTCATACCGTCGTCGCTGCGTAGTCGGGGGTTTGAAACCGTGCAGGCAGGCGCCGGCTATTCAATGGCGAACAGCGGTTGGTCGAATTCCACCGGCTTTTCGTTGTCGACCAGAATCTCGACCACGACACCGGCCTTGTCGGACTCGATCTGGTTGAGCATCTTCATCGCTTCGATGATGCACAGGACCTGGCCGGCCTTGACCGTCTGACCCACCTCGACAAAGGACTTGGCGCCCGGCGAAGGTGAGCGATAGAACGTGCCGACCATGGGGGCTCGAACCAGATGGTGTTGCGCTGCTGCGGACTCTGCCGCGGGAGCGGCTGCAGGTGCTGCAGGCGCCGCTGCGGTGGGCGCCGGTGCTGCCGCAGGCGGTGGAGCGGTGACGTACTGAATCGGTGGTGCCAGCTGCGCCTGCTGGCGGCTGATGCGGACGGACTCTTCGCCTTCGCGAACTTCGAGTTCCGAGATGCCTGACTGTTCGACCAGTTCAATCAGGGTCTTGATCTTGCGTAAATCCATGGAAGCGGTTCCTTGCGAGGCGAGGGTGTCAGGGCTGTGCCAGGCGTTCATGGGCAGCGAGCAGTGCGAGGCGATAGCCCAGCGGCCCGCAGCCGGCGATGACGCCGACGGCAACATCTGACAGGTAGGAGTGATGACGAAATGTCTCGCGTGCATGCACGTTCGACAGATGGACTTCAATGAACGGTATGGCAACGCCCAGCAGTGCATCGCGCAGTGCGATGCTGGTGTGGGTGTACGCGCCCGGATTGATCAGGATGAATTCGACGCCGTCTGTGCGCGCCTGATGGATGCGATCGACCAGCGTGCCTTCGTGATTGCTTTGATGGCAGCTGAGCATGTGGCCAAGGCCTGCGGCTTCCTGGGTCAGCGCGGCTTCGATGTCAGCCAGTGTCTGATGCCCATAGACCCCGGGTTCCCGGGTGCCCAGGAGATTCAGGTTGGGGCCGTTGATCAGCAGCAGCTGGCTCACGCGTGGACTCGGAAACGAAGTGAGCCCGCATTCTGCCGCAGCGTGCAGAAAGAATGCAAGATAAGCGCAATTAGATGCAGATCACGACAGGTTGTGTCAGATCTGTTCGATGGGAAGTCTAATTTCCGATCCGCTCACGCATCAGCGTGTCGAGGTCCCCGGGCTTGAGCGCGCCGAGCATCAGACGATCAATGCGACCCTGTGGATCGATCAATACCGAGTAGGGTAATGCAGATTTCTCATTTCCGAAAGCCTGCATTGCCGCATCAGCGCCAGTGAAGTCTGCAGAGACCGGATAGTTGATGCTGAATCGTGTCACGACCGGGGCGACCGAGTCAGCGTCATCCAAGGCCGGACCGAGGATCTGCAGACCATGCATACCATACCGTTTTTGTGCCTCGACCAGTAGCGGCAATTCGTCCATGCACGGTGCGCACCATGAGGCCCAGAAATTGATCAGCACCCACTTGCCGCGCAGATCCGACAGGCGATGCGTGGTGCCCTGAAGATCATGCAGCTGCAGATCGAAGGCGGTCTTTCCGATCAGCTCGGACGAGGCTGGAGTGACCAGGCGATAGGCCCCAAAGCCGCCAATTCCAGCCAGGACCGCCAGCAGTAACAGCAACAGAAAATTTCGCATCAGTAGGGATCGATCGGGTGTCTTGAGTTTTGATATCTGGCCATCGCGCCGGAGTCGAGTTGGGCCCGCAGGCTCAGCTGCAGGCGGAACGTATCCAGTCCAGATACGGCGCGTGTCCCTGGTCCAGGTTGACCGCGACGATTTCCGGAAGTTCGTAGGGATGTCGCTCGAGGACGCAATCGCGCAGGGCGGAAAACCCGGCGCTGGGATGCTTGATCAGCAACAGCGATTCGGTGTCGTCAGCGACGCCGTCCTGCCAGCGGTAGATCGAACGCACGGTCGGCACAATATTGACGCAGGCTGCCACGTGGCGCTCGACCAGCATGCGCGCCAGCGCTTCGGCGTGCTCGGGTGGGCAGGTGACCAGCGCGAGCGCGACGCCTGCAGTGCTGACTTCATTCGATTCCATGGGGCTATTGTGCCGGATCGCTGTGTCGCCGCTCCCGGACCGCCTGGGAATACGGCGAATTCCTCAGGCCGAGTGCCCGGCGCGGACCTAGAATGCGGACCTTACTCCTGTGCGAGTTCAGTCATGAGTACGCCCGGTTCCGTGCACGCAACGTCCGCATCGGATTGGTTCGCCTCGCCGTGGGTCCAGGCACAGGCGGAGCCAGAGCGCGACCCTGTGCGCGCAGCGATCTGCGAGCACTACCTGGCCGACGAGACCCAGCTGCTGGCGCGACTGCTTCCGATTGCCGAACTGCCCGAGCCGACGCGGCAGCAGATTGCGGCACGCGCCGCCAGCTGGGTTGCGCAGGTGCGTGGACGTCGCGATGAACAGTCGGCGCTGGACGCGTTCATGCATCAGTACGACCTGTCGTCCGAAGAGGGCGTGCTGCTGATGTGTCTGGCCGAAGCCTTGTTGCGGATCCCGGACGACGAGACGGCCGAAAAGCTGATCGCGGACAAGTTGGCGCATGCGGACTGGGAGGCGCATCTGGGCCAGAGCGATTCGCTGTTCGTCAATGCCTCGACCTGGGGGCTGATGCTGACCGGACGGATCGTCAAGCTGCCGCCGGATACCACGGTCAATTTTCGCAGCGCGCTGAGCCGTCTGGTCAATCAGTCGACCGAGCCGGTGATCCGGATGGCCATCCGTCAGGCCATGCGCATGATGGGTTCACAGTTCGTCATGGGGCGCACGATTGCCGAGGCGCTGAAACGTGCGCGTGGGCGCGAGCATCGCGGTGACCTGCATTCATTTGACATGCTGGGCGAAGCGGCGCTGACGGCCGAGGATGCGCAGCGCTATTTCGATGCTTACCAGCACGCGATCGGCGTCATCGGTTCACGCGACGCGACGATGCTGGATTCGGCAGTGTTCCAGCGGCCGGGAATCTCGGTAAAGCTGTCTGCGCTGCATCCGCGCTACGAGTTTTCCCAGCGCGAGCGTGTACTGGCGGAGCTGGTACCGAAACTGCTGCGCCTGGTGCAGCAAGCCAAGGCGAACAATGTCGGATTGACCATCGACGCAGAAGAAGCGGATCGGCTGGAGCTGTCACTGGACGTGTTCGAGGCCGTCTACAGTGACCCCGGCGTCGGATTGTGGGAGGGACTGGGGCTGGCGGTGCAGGCATTCCAGAAACGGGGCCTGTTTGTGATCGAGTGGCTGGAGCAACTTGCACGAACCCATCGGCGGCGTATTCCGCTGCGTCTGGTCAAGGGCGCGTACTGGGATACCGAGGTCAAGCGAGCGCAGGAGCTGGGTCTGCCGGGTTACCCGGTCTTCACGCGCAAGCTCAACACTGATGTGGCTTATCTGGCCTGCGCACGGCGCCTGCTTGCTGCGCGCGATGCCTTCTATCCGATGCTGGCAACGCACAATGCACAAACCATTGCTGCGGTGGTGGCGATGGCTGGCGACAATATCTCCGGCTTTGAATTTCAGCGCCTGCACGGCATGGGGCAGGCGCTGTACCAGATCGTGCACGAATCAGTGCCGGTGGCTTGTCGGGTCTACGCGCCGGTTGGCGCCCATGCCGATCTGCTGCCGTATCTGGTTCGACGCCTGCTCGAGAACGGGGCGAATACTTCGTTCGTCAATCGGATCTACGACGAGCAGATCACCCCCGAAGCGCTGGTGGCCGATCCGGTTGATGCGCTCAAGGCGCTGGACGTGGTGGCGAACCCGAATCTGCCGACTCCGGCTGAGCTGTACGGGGTCGAGCGCCGTAACTCGGTCGGCATGAATCTCGCTGACGCTTTGCAGCGCGAAACTCTGCGGCGTGCCACGCCACGGTCGATCACGACCGCGACCTCCGCGCTTGCTGGCACGGTCGCGAGGGGTGCTTCGCAGATTACGGTCACGGATCCGGCGGACCGTCGGCGCGTGCTGGGTCTGTGCGAGATGATCGATCCGGCCGGTATCACCGACGTCATTGCTTGCGCAGAAGCCGCGCAGGTGCGTTGGAATGCTCAGGGGGTGGAGGCGCGCGCGCAGCTGCTGGAGCGCGCGGCGGATCAGCTTGAGCAGCAACGCGATGCGTTCCTGTTTCTGCTGGTGCGCGAGGCTGGAAAAACGGTGGCCGATGCTGTTGCGGAAGTGCGCGAGGCCGTCGATTTTCTGCGCTACTACGCCATCGCCGCGCGGCGGCTGATGGCCCAGGCTCAGCAGCTCCCCGGACCGACCGGAGAAAGTAATGTTCTTCAGCTGCACGGGCGTGGCGTGTTTGTCTGCATCTCGCCGTGGAATTTCCCGCTGGCAATCTTCACCGGGCAGATTGCGGCGGCACTGGTGACCGGCAATACCGTGGTCGCCAAGCCTGCGGAGCAGACCCCGTTGATTGCGCGGCGCATGATCGATCTGTTCCGCGTCGCCGGGATCGCGCCTGAGGTGTTGCAGTTGGTGCTGGGCGCTGGTGACGTTGGCGCTGCATTGGTCGCCGATCCGCGGATTGCCGGTGTGGTCTTCACCGGATCCAGCGAAGTGGCGCAGCACATCAATCGCAGTCTGGCGGCGCGGTGCGGCCCGATCGCGACGCTGATCGCGGAAACCGGCGGGCAGAACGCGATGATCGTTGATTCGTCGGCGCTGCCCGAGCAGGTGGTCCGCGATGCATTGGGCTCTGCCTTCTATTCCGCGGGACAGCGGTGCTCGGCTCTGCGTGTGCTGTACCTGCAGCACGAAATAGCCGGGCGTACTTTGAAGATGCTGTACGGGGCAATGGATCAACTGCAGATGGGTGATCCTGGCTTGCTGTCCACCGATGTGGGGCCGGTGATCGATCAGGATGCGCTGGCAGCATTACAGGCGCATGTTGACGCCTGCGGTGCGCGGGCCTGGTCCGTGCGGCGGGTGCAACCTCCGCCCGAGTGCGCACACGGAACCTATTGCGCGCCAACGGTTATCGAGATTCCGGGGATTGATGCGCTCGAGCGCGAGGTGTTCGGGCCGATCCTGCATGTGGTGCGTTACGCGGCCGATCAGATTGATGCCGTGGTCGATGCGATCAACGCCACCGGCTATGGCTTGACCCTGGGCGTGCATTCGCGTGTCGAGTCGACCTGGAAACGCATCCAGGCGCGCGCAAGGGTTGGCAATTGCTACGTCAATCGCGGCATGACCGGCGCGGTGGTCGGCACGCAGCCGTTCGGCGGCGAAGGACTGTCCGGCACCGGTCCCAAGGCTGGCGGCCCGCACTATCTGCAACGATTCGTGGTGGAGCGGACCTTGACCGTCAATACCGCCGCAGTTGGCGGTAATGCCCGTCTTCTATCGCAGTCGGGGTAGTGGGCGAATCGCTCAGGGATGTGCCTCAGCTGAGGGCGACTGCTGTAGCGTGCAATCGAGCCGCAGCATGGCATGGGCGGGCGTCTCGCCGAAGCAGGACGATGCTGCGGTCGCGGGCATTTCGGTTGCAAATGCGGCGTCCAGCGCGCGCAGGTTTGGTGCCCAGACTGATACGGCGCCGCCGAGCGTCAGTCCGAGCATGAACGTTGTGGCGATTTTCCAGCGCTTGGCCCGCAGTTGCTGCTGGATCTGGTTTTCGGAAAACACCTGCATGAATGCTGCTCCACCCTCAAGCGTGTTCTGGTCCACTGACGGATTCGATGCTCGATGCAATGAGTCCGCGTGGGTTTTGCCGGCTGCAGCCCCGCCGGAAACGGTCTTCGCGACGACCCCTTTGGCGTCGTTGACCTGATTCATCCGGCCCCAGCCCGCAGCGTGGCGATAGTAGAGGCTGAATGCCGGTGCGCCTGTGCGATTGACGGACAAACGCGCTGATCGCTCCGACGATCGTCAGGTTTTGGTGTCAGTGCGATCCCGGCGCACCGGCCCCGGCGGCGAAGGCACGGGAACTGCCGGGTGGCGACGCGATGTTCCGGCCGCGAAACGTGGCGGGAGTGAGGCGAGACGTCCATAATTCGCGCCCACAGTTTGCTTGCCGACGGCATCGCGCCGACCGGCGGTCCGATGCTCATGCACGCGCTCAACGTCCAAATGCTCCGCCGGGAGGCGCGGGAAAACCTGCGCCTGGCGTTGCCGATGGTCGCGACCCAGATCAGCTTCATGGGCATGGGCACAGTCGATACGATCATGGCGGGTCGCCTGGGTGCGGACGAGCTGGCGGCGATCGGCATCGGGGCCAACATCTGGTTTCTGTTCTTCGTCGTCTTTATCGGCCTGTTCATGGCCTGCTCGCCGATCGTGGCGCAGCGCGTCGGCGCGGGGGCTGTGCCAGTCGAGACCGGTGGTTTCGTCCGCAGTGCGGCGGTCCTGGCCATCGGTTGTGGCCTGCTGTGGATGCTGGTGGTGCGGTTTTCGGCGCAGCCGATCCTGGCGTTGCTTGATCTGTCGGAACGCGCCCATGTTTTCGCCAGCGACTATCTTGCCGCACTGTCCTGGGGCGCGATTCCGCTGTGCCTGTGCTTTCTGGGACGCAATGTTGCCGAGGGGCACGCCATTACCCGCGTAGCGCTCGGCGCCGGCGTCGTCGCCTTCGCCATCAACGCGGCGCTCGACTATGGACTGATGTATGGCGCCTGGGGACTGCCGGCCCTGGGCCCGGCCGGTTGCGGCTGGGCCAGCAGTGCGGCCAGTGTGGCGATGTTGCTGATTTACGGACTGTCCTATGCGCGCCTGCGTCGTTTGCGTGCCTTGCAGGTGTTCCGATCAGGCGTCCCGCAGCAGATCGGTCGTGATGTCCGCGAGATCCTGCGTCTGGGGCTGCCGATCGCGCTGATCGTGGCGGCGGAGTCCTGGCTGTTCAATCTGGGGGCGCTGATCATTGCGCGCTTCGGCGGTGATGTCGTTGGCGCGCATCAGATTGCGATCAACTTTGCAGCGCTGTC
>JBFFJL010000106.1:0-10139 GCA_041555955.1 Nevskiaceae bacterium | reverse complement strand
GGGCGCGCAGCGACCGGGTGATTCCGCTGCTGCTATGCCGCCCTGCGATCCGGCGCATGAAGCGCGCGACGCTCAGCCGGTTCGGCGGTGGGCATAGCGCATTCCTGGAACAGCCCGAAGCATTCCTGCGAGAGTTCCTCGCATTTGCGGCATGGTGTCAGTCGGCGAATGCGGCGGATCAGCCTTTGCCCGGTGGAAATGGTGCGGAGCCCAGTTTTGCGGCGACGTCCGGCTTCAGCCGGTCCATGCGGTAGCCGTTGAACAGCGTGCCCCACAGGCCGCGGTCAAGGTCCGAGGTGCCCAGCAGCCAGTCCGCAAACGGCAGCGTCAGGTTCATGTTGTAGTCGGACATCAGCGCCTGATGATGGTGCACCCAGTGATTGCGCCGCATCGTGTTGACGAACGGCAGGTACTTCAGCAGCCGGTATTCCGGCAGATGCGCACCGGTGTGCAGCATCTCGTAGCACAGGTAGTGCGTCATGCCGCCGGCCAGCGATGCCCACAGTGCGCCGGGACCGAAGGCCAGGCTCCAGAGTGCACCGAACAGTATGTGGATCAGCGCGAACACGACGATCGCGTATGGCGGAAAGAAGATGATCCGGTATTCGCGGTGCGAGTCCACCGTCATCCGTGCCTCGGTGAAGTAGCTGTGGTGTTCGACCGTATGGCGCTGCCACAGGGCGCGCAGCGCGTCGATGCGCCGGTGCAGCGCATTCTTGTGGATCCACCATTCGCCGAGGTTAGCGACGACCAGCGCGGTGACGAAGCTCAGCAGCCCCACCGCGGGCGTCACCGTGCGGGCCATGACCAGGCTCAGCGCGATGCAGGCCAAGCCGAAGCCGAAGATCCAGGCGCCGTGCAGCCAGCCGTTGTAGCGCGGCGAGATCTTCGCCTGGTACTGCTGACGAAACGCTGCCTGCCGCGCGTCCATGGTCTCCTCCGGGCGTCGTCGCGATCTGCGCCGCGGTGTCAGCGCTTCTGGATGAATTCGATCTTGTAGCCGTCCGGATCCTCGACGAAGGCGATCACGGTCGTGCCGTGCTTCATCGGGCCGGCTTCGCGCGTGACCTTGCCGCCCAGCGCGCGCACGCGGTCACAGGCGGCCGCCGCGTCGTCGACTTCCACCGCGATGTGTCCGAATGCGGTGCCCTGTTCGTAGGCCGTGACGCCATAGTTGTAGGTCAATTCGATCTCGGCGCCGCCGTCTTCATAGCCGACGAAGGCCAGCGTGAACTCACCGCCGGGGAAGTCGTTGCGGCTCAGCAGTTTCATGCCGAGCACCTGGGTATAGAAGTTGATCGAGCGATCGAGGTCGCCGACGCGGATCATCGTGTGCAGGATGCGCATGTGTGGATCGTCCATGTGCAAAAAGAGGGGGCGTCACTGTGGCCGCATCCGCGCGCGCCGGCAAGCGCTGCGGCCGGTTCGTCATCTGGCGTCCATATGAGCATGGCATGTTGACGGGCTTCAGTTGACCCTCAATCGGAATCGTCCATGCGTGCCTTGCCGGAGTCCGGCGCCTGCCGGCGTGATTTTCTGCGTTATGTGTTCCTGACCGCGGGTGCGGCGAGCGTACCGGCGTGGCTGAGTGCCTGCGGCGGCGACAGCTCGTCCGGCGTCGGGAGCGGCGGCGTGGTCGACGGCAAGGAATTCAGCATCGCGCCAGGGCCGCTGGCCGGCATCGGCGAACTGGTCGACACCGGCGTCGACGGCATCATTGCGCCCGACGGTTTCGCAGTGCGCGTGGTCGCGCGGCATCTGAGCAACCCCGTCAGCGGCGTCTTCGATCCGCTGGGCCTGACCGGCTACAACTGGCATCAGTCCCCGGACGGCGGCGCCTGCTACGCGACCGACGACGGCGGCTGGATCTATGTCTCCAACAGCGAAGTCACCGGTACCGGCGGCGTCGGCGCGCTGAAGTTCGATGCCGACGGCGGCATCGTCGATGCCTATCGCATCCTCGACAACACCACGCGCAACTGCGCCGGCGGCAAGACGCCGTGGCAGACCTGGCTGTCCTGCGAGGAAACCGGTGACGGTGAGGTCTACGAATGCGATCCCTGGGGCGTCGAGACCCCGCGGTCGATGCCGGCGTTGGGTCTGTTCAATCACGAGGCGGCGGTGGTCGATCTGCCGACGCGCACGCTGCTGCTGACCGAGGATGCCGGCGACGGCCGCCTCTACCGCTTTGTCTGCGACGCGAGCGACGAATATGTCGATGCCGCCGGGCGCCGGCGGCTGCGCATGGAATCCGGCGTGTTGCAGGCGATGAACATCGAGGGCTACGACAACGGCGGTTACGCAGCTGACGATGCGCTGCTGCGCAGCCTGCACCGCGTCAGCTGGGTGAACGTCTCCAGCCCCGAGGCGGCGCAGGCCGGTGTGCGCGCGGCGCTGGCCGATGCCGGCCTGCCGGTGCCGGGTACGGTGTTCAAGGGCGGCGAGGGTATCTGGATCTACGAGGTCCCAGCGTCGTTGCAAACGGTGCCGCCGGGCGGGCGTGTCCGGACGCGGGCGCTGGCGTTCTTTGCCAGCAAGGGCGACAACCGTGTTTACGCCTACGACATCGACAATGACCTGATCGAGCTGGTATTCGACAATGCTTCGATCGATCCCGCGTTCGATGACGTCGACAACGTCGTGGTGTCGCCGGCCGGCGACGTGCTGGTGGCCGAGGACGGCGATGCGATGCGTCTGATGATCGTGGTGCCGAACCAGCCGGCGAAGGTCTTGCTGCAGGTCACCACCGGTGGCTCGGAACTGACCGGTCCGGCGTTCACGGCGGACGGCAGCCGGCTGTATTTCAGTTCGCAGCGCGGGCCGAATCTCGGCATCGGCAAGACTGGCAGTGGCGTCACCTACGAGCTCACGATTCCGCCGGCCTTCCGCGCAGCCGTGTAAGCACGGCGCACTAGATCGACTGCTGCTCGACCTGCACGGCATCGAACAGGCCAAGCCGCGTTTCCAGGCGATCCAGTTCGGTCAGCTGGTCGCAGAGTGCCTCGGCCTGTATGCCGAGGGCTTCCGCGCGCGGTTCGATGCGGCGTTCGACCAGGCGTTCGACGTAGTCGCTGCGCGCTTCGACGCCGGCGGGGTCGAAGATTGCCTGCGCGATCAGGCCGGCCACACTGCCAACGAGGCCGGCGGCGGTGTCGGCGGCCAGCTGTTCGATCTCGTGATCCAGTTCGCCGCCGAACCAGGCGTCGCCGGCCGGCAGGCGGCGGCCGTCGAGTTCGCGCCGCAGGCGCAGCGTCAGTGTTTCGAGGTGTTCGATCAGGTCGCTGAGGCGCTGCTCGTCGCCCGAAAGTCCAGCAGTGACGATCGCCAGACTTTCGATGCCGAGCATCGCGCCGCGCAGGGCGACGTCGGTGATGCGCGGAACCAGTGCTTCGAGCTGCTCGCGATACTGCCGGGCGAGGTTTCGTTGCGTCGGGCTTAGCGGGATTTCCCGGCCGTCGCGGTCGATGCGGTCGCCGTGCAGCACGTAACGATGCTCGTCATTGCTCAGCGCGACCCGCGCATCGCCGATATCGATGCTGTAGCCGAGGTGCGCGTTGCATTCGCGATGACGGTCGTCGTCGATCGAGGCGGCCATGGCCGGTGTGATGCTCATGGCCAGCAGCAGACAGCCCAGTGTGTGTTGACGCATTGCGATCTCCCGTCGATTCTGGAAGAAACGCAAGTGACGCGCCAGTGCGTGATTCAAATTAAATCAATGGCTTAATGAATGTCACTGAGAACATGAAGGCTGGATGCGCGAAGTCATCGCCAATTCCGCCATTAAGTGGCCCGATGGACGCTCCGCCCTCAGCGCCACAGGTTCGGCAGCAGATCCGACGAGTAGCCTGAGACGAATGTGCGGCGGTCGCCGCCCTGTTCCTCGTAGATGTGGCGCTGCAACGGCCCGATGTTGGCGCCGTAGACGTGGATGCTGACCGACGGGCCGTCCGGCACTGCGTTGGAGACGCGATGGATGTCGCCGATATGCGGCGACACGCGGTCGACCTGTCCCGGATTCATCAGATGCTCGCCGGTCTTGCGCAGAGCGTTCGGCGCGGCGTCGAACACGAATTCCTCACAGCGTTCGAGTCCGCGCAGCACCGAGACCATGCCCCAGACCGTGTGGTCATGCACCGGCGTGTGCTGACCCGGACCCCAGACGAAGCTGACGATCGAGAAGCGCTGGTAGGGGTCGCAGTGCAGCAGGTACTGGCGGTAGCGCAGCGGATCGGGTTCGGCGAAGGTCGGCGGCAGCCAGTCGTCGACTGCGACCAGACGCGACAGCATCGGTGCGCCTTGCTCGAAGACTTGCGCCTCGTCGGTGCCGACATTGTCGATCAGCGTGGTGAAGTCGTTGACGAAATGGCGCAGGCGGGTGATGTCGTTCATGGCTCGGTCCTCGCGGCCGTGCGGGTTCGGCCATCAGTGTAGGTCGCGTCGCGGCCTGTGGCGTTCAGACCTTGGTCGTAACGCGCAGGGCCTGCGCAAGCGCCTGCCACTGCTCGCGCTTGCGCGTCAGTGTCAGCGCGGCATGCGCGGGGCTGGTCGATGGCAGGCGCTGGTAACGCAGATGTGCGCCGGTCTCGCCGAGGCCGGGGAGCACGTAGCGCCGGAACGTATCCGCCGCTTTGCCGCCATTGAAAAATACCTGAGTGATTTGCCGATGGCGCTGCAGAAAGCCGGCGAAGTCGTTCGGCACGATGCTGTCTTCGACGATGTCCGAATCCAGGCTGCCGCTGCGTGTGCAGGACTGCAGCACGTCCCACAGTGCGATGCCGGCGTTCTGCAGGCCCTTGAGACGCTGCGTATAGCTGGCCTGCGCATCGACGCCGGTGATCGTGGCCATGATCGGCCAGAACGCATTGCGTGAATGCGCGTAGTACTGCTGCGCCTGCAGCGACGCCTTGCCGGGCATGCTGCCGAGGATCAGTACGCGTGCATCGCTGCGCGCGATCGGCGCAAAGCTGTGAACATGGCTCATGCAGTGCTGGATCGTGTCACCCGGTTGCGGGCCTGACCGTTCACGGCCATTGCGTGGCCAGCCGCTCGAAGTCCGGCGACTGTGCGCGCACCACGCAGAAGCGCTGACCGGTGGGCGCTTCCATCACCCACCAGCGTGGATATTGCTTGAAACGTTTGGCGCCGAGTGCTTCGAGGCGCTGCACCTCGGCCTCGATATCGTCGGTCTCGATGTCCATGTGGATGCGGCTTTCGTGCGTCACCGCCTGCACCTCCAGATGCAGACCATGTTGCGTATCCATCAGGCGCACGTAGTTTTCGCCTTCGCTGCCATCGAGGCCGCGTCGCAGCAGGCCGAGCGCGCCGGCCCAGAACGCCGATGCTGTCGGCAGATCGTCAGTCTGGCAGTCGATGATGAAGCCCGCGAGCTTGCTCTTGTGCATCGGGTTCTCTCCGTCCATTCGAATTTGAAGTCTAAAACGCGGCGCCTCAGCTGTCGGTCGTGGCATGCAATGCGATGCGGTTGCCCTCGCTGTCGAGCACGATTGCGCGCACGCCGTGCGGACCGAGCGCATGGATCGCCTGCATCAGGCGTCCGCCGTGACGCAGCGCCTGATCGACGGCATCGCGGATGCGGCCTTCGGCACTCAGATACAGCAGTGGCCCGCCGTCGCGGCCGGCCTTGTCCGGGTCGAGCACCAGCGTGCCGCCATTGCCGGCGCCATGTTCGAGCAGGCAGAACTCGACGTCGCCGGCCCGTTCCTTGTGGACCTTGATGCCCAGCGTCGTGGCATAGAAGGTCGCGGCACGGTCCAGGTCCGCGACCGGGATGTCGAACCAGACGGCGCGGTTGTTCAGGGAATTCCAGTTGCTCATGGGGGTACTCGGTGTTCGGTCCGGGCGTCGGCAGGATAAAGGGGCTGCTTGATCTGCATCATCGCCGCTAGGCCGTAGGGGTGGGAGTATCCAGCGGAGACTTGAGCGGGGCAATTCATGGCGCAGGCAATGCAAGCACAGTGCGGGCATCGACGCTGGTGCAGGCAATGATCGAGGTCCGCATTCACGGTCGCGGCGGTCAGGGCAATGTGGTGGCCGCGTATCTGCTGGCGACGGCGGCGATCAACCATGGCGATCATGCCCTGGCGTTTCCGGCCTTCGGTGCCGAGCGCCGCGGGGCGCCGGTGGCCGCGTTCGTGCGCATGGCCAAGCAGCCGTTCCGGCGCCGCGATCAGGTCGCGCATCCGGACTTTCTGATCGTGCAGGACGAAGCCCTGCTGCACGTGCCCGGCATTCTCGCCGGGCTCAAGCCCGGCGGCGGCGTACTGGTCAACAGCCGGCGCGCTGCATCCGAACTGGGTGTCGAAGGCACCGTGCAGACCTTGCCGGCGTCGGAGCTGGCGGTCGAGCATCTGGGACGGCCCATGCCCAACGCGCCGCTGCTGGCGGCGTTTCTGCTGCTGAGCGGTGCATTGCCGATCGATGCACTGAAGCAGGCGTACAGCGAGCGCTTCAAGGGCGCGACGCTCGACGCCAACCTGAAATTGATTGATGCCACCGCGGCAATGGTTGAAGCCGGCGCGTGGCAGGAGACCGCCGATGCGGCAAGCGCTTGAAGGTTCTCAGGCGATCGCGCGTGCGGTCGCGCTGTGCCGGCCCAACGTGGTGTCGGCGTATCCGATCACGCCGCAGACGCACATCGTCGAGAACATCGCCAAGCTCGTCGCTGATGGCGAGCTGAAATGCGAATACGTCAGCGTCGAGAGCGAGCACTCTGCGGCCAGCGTCGCACTGGGTGCGGCGGCGGCCGGTGCGCGGGCCTACACCGCCAGCGCGTCGCAGGGCATTCTGCTGATGTGCGAGGTGCTCTACGACATCGCCGGTCTGCGCATCCCGATGGTGCTCACCTGCGCCAACCGCGCGGTGTCGGCACCGCTGTCGATCTGGAACGATCATCAGGATTCGATGGCGGTGCGCGATGCCGGCTGGATTCAGCTGTTCTGCGCGGACAACCAGGAAGCGGTGGATACCACGATCCAGGCCTTCCGCATTACGCAGGACACCGATCTGCCGGTGATGGTCTGTGTCGACGGCTTCACCTTGACGCATACGCTGGAGCCGATCGATCTGCCGACACAGGACCAGGTGGACGACTTCCTGCCGCCGTTCGTTTTTGCGCGCGCTCTCGATCCGCGCAAGCCGCTGAGCATCGGCACGCTGGCGACTCCCGAGTGGTTCACCGAGGCGCGGCACAGTCATCACGGTGCTGTGCTTGCGGCGAGCGATGCCATCGTCGCGGCCGACCGCGACTGGCAGCAGCTTAGTGGCCGCGGCTGCGGCGGACTGCTGCAGGTCGACGGTCCGGAAGATGCACGCATCGGCATCCTCTGCATGGGCTCGGTGGTCGGCACCTTGCAGGACGCGCGCGAGGCGATGCCGGCGCTGCCGTCGGCGCGCATCATCCGCCTGCGCAGCTTCCGTCCGTTTCCGGCGCAGGCGCTGCGCGAAGCGTGCAGTGGATTGGATCAGGTTGTGGTGCTGGAGCGTGCACTTTCTCCGGGCGCCACCGGCATTGTCGGCGCTGAAGTGCGCGCCGCGCTGTACGGCGTCGCCAACGCGCCGCGGGTACAGAACGTGGCCGCGGGGCTGGGCGGGCGCGACATGCCGCTGACGCTGTATGCCCAGCTGATCGAACTGGCACAGGCGGCGGCGACCACCGACTTTGCGATTCTCGACGTGGAACTCGACAAGCTGCCGGCCGAGGATCGCTATCCCGAAGCGGCGGTGGCGGCAGTCAGCGGAGACCGATCATGAGCGCGACAACCGAAGTCAGCGTGTCGCTGGCCGAGCTGCGCGAGAACCAACCGCGCTTTCAGGGTTTCGTTGGCGGGCACCGCGCCTGCGTCGGCTGCGGTCAGGCACTGGCGGCACGGCTGGTCACTGAATCGGCCGGGCCGGACGTGGCGGTCGCCAACGCCACCGGCTGTCTGGAAGTGTTCAGCACCGCGTGGCCGGATTCGGCGTGGCGCGTGCCGTGGCTGCATTCGCTGTTCGAGAACGCCGGTGCCATTGCCTCGGGCATGGAAGCCGCATTCAAGGCACGCGGGCAAAGCACCAAGGTGCTGGCGTTTGCCGGCGACGGTGGCACCTTCGACATCGGCTTCCAGTCGCTGTCCGGCATGATCGAGCGCAATCACAACGTGCTCTATGTCTGTTACGACAACGAGGCCTACATGAACACCGGCGTGCAGCGTTCAAGCTCGACGCCGCACGCAGCCTCAACGACGACCTCGCCGGCCGGGCGCGAGCGCCTGGGCAAGCGGCACATGAAGAAGGACATCCTGCAGATCGTCGCCGCGCATCACATGCCGTACGCGGCGACCGCGTCGGTGGCGTATCCGTCCGACCTGCGCAAGAAAGTGCGGCGCGCGATGGAGATCGAAGGCTCGACCTTCCTTCTGGTGCATTCGCCGTGTCCGCTGGGCTGGCGTCACGATGGCGCGAAAAGCATCGAAGTGGCGCGGCTCGCGGTGACCACCGGTCTGGTCCCGATCATCGAGCTGGAGCGCGGCGCGCTGACCGGCTCGATGCCGATTCGCGAACAGCGTCCAGTGGTCGATTACCTGCGCGCACAAGGGCGGTTCCAGCACTTGTTTGCGGATTCGGCGGAAGCGCGTGAAGAGCTGGAGCACATCCAGGCGCTGGCGGACTACAACATCGAACGCTACAGCCTTCGCGGCACGGGTGCCGATGCGCGCGACACCGAGGGTGCCGATACCGTCAGCCGTGGCGGAGTGCGCTGGGCATGAGCGTCGCAATGAATCAGGAGTCGAAGCGATGAAGCAGTATCCGCGCGGCGGCGTCGCAGAAGCAGGCGCGAGTCTGGCGTATCACACCGGTAGCTGGCGCGTGCAGCGGCCGGTGCATGTGCATCAGGCGGCGCCGTGTCATCACGCCTGCCCCGCGGGCGAGGATGCGCAGGCCTATCTGGCGCTGGTCGAGCAGGGCGCGATGCAGGCGGCGTGGGAGGCGCTGGTCAGCGCCAATCCCTTGCCCGCCATCACCGGCCGCGTCTGCCCGCACCCCTGCGAGAGCAGCTGCAATCGTGGGCAGTACGACGAGCCGGTTTCGATCCACGGTGTCGAGCGCGTGCTGGGCGATGAGGCCATCCGCAACCACTGGGCGTATCCCGTTGCCGCGCCGCCGGCTGACGCGCCGACGGTTGCCGTCATCGGCGCCGGCCCGGCCGGGCTGAGCTGTGCATGGCATCTGCTGCGCCGCGGGCTGCGCGTGGTCGTGTTCGAGTCCGAGGCCGAACCCGGCGGGATCTGCGCGACCGCGATTCCCGAATACCGACTGCCGGCCAGCGTGGTCTCGGCCGAATGCGGACGTCTGCTGGCGCTGGACGGCATCGAGTTTCGTCCGGGCCAGCAGTTGGGGCGCGATGTGTCCTTGCAGGATTTGCAGCAGCAATACGCCGCGGTGTTCATCGGCGCCGGTGCGCAACAGGCGCGGCCGTGGAATATCGACGGCGTGACCCCGGCCGATCTGCACGACGGTCTGGCGGTGCTCAAGGAATGGACCCGCGTCGGTCAGGTGCCGGCAGCGTCGCGCGTCGCGGTGATCGGCGGCGGCAACACTGCGGTGGATCTGTGCCGCGTGTTCAAGCGCGCGGGTGCGAGTCAGGTGATGCTGGTCACGCACAGCGGCATGCCCGGCCCCGGCGTGCCCGATGCGATGCGCGCGTTGCCGCGTGAACTCGAACAGGCGCAGGAAGAGGGCATCGAGATTCTGTCCCATCGCGGCGTGCGCCGGCTGGTGCTGCGCGGCGAGAAAGTTGCCGGACTCGAAACCGTGCACATGAAGAAGCTGCCGGACGCGGACGGCCGGCTGCGCCGCGTCGCGTTCGAAGGCACCGAGTCGCTGATCCACGTTGACATGGTGGTTCCGGCCACGGGGCAGGATGTTGATGGCACTGGCTTCGAGGAGTTGCTGAGCGGGCAGACCTATCTGGCGGTCGATCTGGGAGCGTCCGGTGGCAGGGTATTGGCGGGCCGATTTGACGGCATCCGTTTGACGCTGGCCGAGCAATGTCGTTTCCCGAATGGCTCGGTCCGCGCGTCCCCCAAAGCTGGGAGAGGCAGATGGGCGACGCGATGATCGGCGATTTCGGCGGGCGCCTC
>JBFFJL010000105.1:0-10200 GCA_041555955.1 Nevskiaceae bacterium | reverse complement strand
GGCGGTGCGGTGATCGGCACGCCGTAGGTTTCCGGTTTGATCGCGCGGCGGGCATTGTGGCGCTCGGTCCGCAGTCGTTCGAATGCGCTGACGTAAGCGGCTTCGATGAATGCGCTCTGCGCGATCAGTTCGGATTCGGTCTGGCGGATCAGCGCGCTCTCGTACAGGCGCAGCCAGGTGATGCCGCCCAGCGGCAACAGCAGGATCACCAGATTGATCAACAGCAGAATCGTGCGCAGTCGCACACGCGGCAGGCTCACGTGCACGGTCCCAGCTTGTAGCCGACGCCGTGCACGGTTTCGATCGCATCACCGGCCGCCGCGCCGCCAGCTTCGGCGAGCTTGGCGCGGACGCGACGCAGGTGGCTGTCGATGGTGCGGTCGCTGACGATGCGGTTCAGCTCGTAAGCCTCGTTCATCAGATGATCGCGGGTGCAGACCTTGCCGGGGCGGACCAGCAGCGTGCGCAGGATGCCGAACTCGGTCGGCGTCAGCTCCAGTTCGTGGTCATGCCACCAGGCCTTGTATTGCTCGACGTCCAGCGCAAGACAGCCGTGTTGCGTTCGCGTAGACAGCGGTTGCGTTGTTGCCCGCAACGCGCGCAGACGTGCGCGCACCCGCGCCACCAGCTCGCGCGGAGAGAAGGGTTTGGACACGTAGTCGTCGCCACCGAGTTCCAGTCCGACCACGCGATCGATCTCGTCGTCCTTGGAGCTGAGGAAGATGATCGGCAGTGCCGCGTGGCGCGGGTCGGCGCGCAGGCGACGGCAGACTTCCGTGCCGTCGAGTTCGGGCATCAGGATGTCGAGTACCACCAGGTCCGGCGCCTCGCTGGCGACCCGCTGCAACGCCTGCTCGCCGTTGTCGGCGACACAGGTCTGATAGCCGGCCTTGTGCAGCGCGAAGCACACCACTTCGCGGATGTTGGCGTCATCGTCCACCACCAGAATCTTGGCCACGCAGCGTTCCTCTTGAATGCCGGTGCAGCTTAGCAGCGCGTTCGGTCGCATTCGGGCGCTCTGGCGCGTTTGCACAAAATCTGCACCAAGTTCCGCCAAACCTGCACCGCCCCGGCGTCGGCACTGCACGCACGCTGAGCAGACTTGTCTCCCATCGAAGGTCACCGCAAACAGGGAGACGTAGATGCGGCGTTTCGGGCAACAGGTCATCAATCATCTGCCGCTGGTCCTGCTGGCGATCGGCGCCGGCGTGCTGGCGCTCTCACCGCTGCTGTGGCTGCTCGCCAGCTGGCGCGAACCGGCCTACAACCCGCAGGGTCTGTGGGTTGCGCTGGCGGTGCTGGCGCTGGGGTTGTGGTCGTACAGCAGCGAACAGCGGCCCGGCAGCGATCAGAACCGGCGCTATGCCTACGCGTTGCTGACGATCAGCGCGCTGGTGCGTCTGGTCGGGCAGGTGCTGCGCGTCAATGTGATCGGCGCGCTGACCCTGGCGGTGGATGTCTATGCGCTGGCGACCCTGGCCGGTCTGCGTCAACGCGAGCGCGCGGTGTCGCCGCTGTGGCTGTCGCTGCTGTTCGCGTTCTCGTTGCCGTTGGAGCGCGTGGTGCAGCGTCTGATCGGCTTCGGCCTGCAGCAGCTGTCGGCTGATGGCGCCTGTCTGCTGCTGGGACAGATCGCCGGTGAAGTGCATTGCGTCGGTACCCGCATCCTGATTGCCGGACAGGACGTGCTGGTCGATCTGCCGTGTTCCGGCGCGCGTGGTCTGACCCTGCTGCTGACGGTGTTCATGGGGCTGGCGGCAGTGGTCCGGCCCTCATGGCGGATGGCGGTGATCGGTTTTGCGCTGGCCCTGGCCGCTGCGCTGCTGGGCAACATCCTGCGCATCGCGCTGCTGGCGCTGGGCCTGGCGTACTGGCCGCAGATCGACTGGATGGATGGCTTCTGGCATGCGCTGCCCGGGCTGGCATCGCTGACCCTGGCGTTGCTGCCGCTGTTGGCCTGGGCACGCCGGGTGCCGCCGCAGATTGCGCGCATCGTCGTGCCCGCGCCTGCCGGGAGTAGTGCGGCTTTCGAGGGGCAACGCGGTCGGCCGACGGTATTCACCGCGATCGGCTTTGTGCTGGTCGCACTCGGCTCGGTGTCGGCACCGGCGCGGCCGCTCGATGTCTCGCATGCCGCGCCCGCGGTCGAGCTGCCGGCGCGCATCGGTGGCTATGCGGCGCAGGCCCAGGCCTTGTCGGCGATGGAACGCAGCTACTTCGCACAGTACGGCGGCGCCGCGGCCAAGGCCGGCTATGGCCCGTTCGGATTGCTCACGGTGACGACCAGGGCACCGCTGCGCCATCTGCACGCACCGGACGAATGCCTGCGCGGCGCCGGCCATCACGTCGACTACCTGGGCCTCGACTATCGCCGTGCCGGTGGCGTGGTGCTGCCGAGTGCGCTGTATCGCAGCGTCGATCCCGACGGCCAGGTCTGGCGCGTTGCCGTGACCTATGTCTCTGATCGCGGCGAAGTCGCCGGCAGCGTGGCCGAAGCGGTGTGGCGCTGGCTGCAGGCGCCCGGCACCACCTGGACCCAGCTGCAACGGGTGACGCCATGGTCGCTGGATCCGGTGACTCGCGCCGACTGGGACGCCGCCCTGTTGCGTGCCTACGACCTGCCCGGCGCCGAGCCGGCACAGACCGGCTATCGCGTGGCCGACGCGCGTTGATTGCCCTTGATCGCCTTTCCTGTTCCGTTGCCTGGAGATTCCGATGACTTATAGCCTGCTCAATCGCGCGCTGGTGTTCAGTCTGTTCGTGGTGTTGCTGTTCCTGTTGCCGCTGGCGGTGTCGCATGCCGCGGAGTCGCCGGCGCTGGCCGGCACGATCGAGGCCGAGATCAACGGCCGCCCGATTGCATTGCCGAGTCTGAAAACGGACGTGCGCGCCGAGATCCAGGGCGACCTAGCGACGGTCACGGTGGTGCAGAGCTTTGCCAACCCGGCGACGCAGCCGCTGCATGCGCGCTATCTGTTTCCGCTGAATGCCGGTGCCGCGGTCTACGAGATGTGGATGGACGTCGGTGCCGAGCGCGTGCGTGCGCAGGTGCAGGAAGTGCAGCAGGCCGAGAAGACGTTTGCCAAAGCAAAGTCTGAAGGCCGCGCCGCGGCACTGCTGAAGCAGCAGCGGCCAAACATGTTTACGCAGCAGATCGCCAATCTGATGCCGGGGCTACCGATTACCGTGACCTTGCGTTACGTGCAGACGGTACTCAAGGTCGATGGCGCCTACGAGCTGGTGTTGCCGCTGGTGGTCGGGCCGCGCTTCCAACCGCCCGGTGCGGATCTGCCGCCAGTAACCCAGGACACCGACGGCGCGGCAACGGACGTCGCCGCCGAAAGCGGGCGCTGGACTCTGGCTGAACTGCCGGAATACCCGCCGGTGTTCGGTCTGGATCTGCCGCCACAGATCGACGAGGACCGCGTGTCGCTGCAGATCGATCTGCAATCGGCGCTGCCGATCCAGTCAGTCTCCAGCCGCACGCACCGTCTGGCGACGCGCGCGGACAGCGCCACGCAGTGGCACGTCGGGCTTGAACACGGCCGCATCATCGACAACCGCGACTTCGTGCTGCGTTACAGCCTTGCCGGTGCGGCCAATGCGGCCGGTCTGCTGGTACAGCGCGACCAACGCGGTGGTTATTTTTCATTGCTGATCGAACCGCCGGCGGCGCCGGACGACGCTGACATCACGCCGCGCGAGATGGTGTTTCTGCTGGACTGCTCAGGTTCGATGTACGGCCTGCCGATGGACGCGAGCAAGGCATTCATGCGCCAGGCGCTGCGCAAGCTGCGGACCAGCGACAGCTTTCGCATCATTCGTTTCAGCGATCGCGCCACCGAGTTCAGCCGTGAGCCGCTGACGGCGACGTCGCAGAACATCGCCTCCGGCCTGCGCTATGTCGACGCGCTGCAGGGCATGGGCGGCACGATGATGTCGTCCGGCATTCATCAGGCTCTGAACACGCCGCCGGCGCCCGGGGTCAAGCGCATCGTCATCTTTCTGACCGACGGCTACATCGGAAACGACTACGAAATTCTCAAGCTGGTCGGCGAACGTCTGGGCGATGCCCGGCTCTACGCCTTTGGCGTCGGCACCGGCGTCAACCGCTTTCTGCTGGATGAGATTGGTCGGGTCGGCCGCGGCTTCACCCGCTACATGGATCCGACTGAGGATGTGGCCGGAGTCGCCAATGAGTTGACCGACCGGCTGCAATCACCGGTGCTGACCGACATCGAGATCGACTGGGGTGGCCTGCCGGTGGAGGCGATGCTGCCGCAGCAGATTCCGGACCTGTTTGCCGGACAGTCGATCCGCGTGCAGGGCCGTTACCGCGGCGCGGCCGACGGCATGATCCGCATCCATGGTCGCGCGCGTGGTCGTGCCGCGACCCTGATGCTGCCGGTGTCGTTGCCGGAGCAGCGCGACGGCGATGCCGTGGGGCTGATCTGGGCGCGCTCGGCGATTGCCGAGCAGATGCGCAGTCTGTCGTTGCCGCCCAACTGGTTCGAGCAGCACGGCGAGCCGGTGCCCAAGCTGGACGACGTGCGTCAGCAGGTCACGCAGCTGGGCCTGATGTTCTCGCTGGTCACACGCTGGACCGCGTTTGTGGCGGTGTCCGAGCAGATCGTCAACGCGACGCCTGAGGCTGCGTCGGAGACGGCGGTGCCGCTGCCGCCGGTGGCCGGCGTGAGTCCGGCGGCCTATGGCAGTACGGCGCCAGCCTTCGTCGGTGCCGCGGGGCCGGAACCGGCGACCTGGGCGTCGCTGCTGGTGATCCTGAGTTTGTTGGCATGGAGGGTGTGGGCGCGGCGGCGACCCACGCTCCTAGGGTCAGGTCTGGCCTGACGGCGCGGGGCAGAGGGCCTTGAGCATGTAGTCGGCGTCCTACAGCGGGTGTCACAAACTTCGAGCGGCAACGGGCGCTACGGCCAATGGGGACGCCAGCAATCGGGTGCTAGTGTTCGCCGCCTTGTGTGTTTTCGATTCTGGAGAGAGAACAATGACGACAGCGCGAAAGTCGCTGACTTGGGCCGTGCTGGCCGCGATCGGTGTGTTGGGCCTGAGCGCCTGCGGCAGCAGCGAGACGGGTGTCGATAGCGGCGGCAACCAGGGAAGTGGCGGCGGTTCGGCGGCGGCCAAATGGACCGACTATCAGCGTGTCGAGGATTATCCGAACACCGTGCGGATGCCGGCCGAGTACATCACCATGAGCGACGGCACCTTGCTGTCGGCACAGGTGATGATGCCGGCCGATGCCGACGGCAATGCGGTCACAGGCCCGCTGCCGGTGGTCCTGACCCAGACCGGCTACAACAAGAGTGCGTCGGGCTACGTCGACGGCTTCGCGTTCAACACGACCTTGGTCAAGCACGGCTACGCTCACGTCGCGGTCGACGTCCGCGGCACCGGCACTTCGCAGGGCACCTGGGAGATCTTCAGCGAGCGCGAACAGCTCGACTACAAGGAAGTGATGGACTGGGTCGCGACGCAGCCGTGGAGCAACGGCAAGGTCGGTACCTGGGGGCCGTCGTTCATGGGCATCACGCAGATCTTCACCGGCGCCTGGCGCCATCCGGCGCACAAGGCGATTTTCGCGCTGGTGCCGATGGGCGATGCCTATCGTGACATCGTGTTTACCGGCGGCCAGGTCAACGTCGGCTTCATCCCGCTGTGGATTGGGCTGGTCACGGGGCTGGGATTGATTCCGGCGCAACCCTCGCCTGAAGCGATCCCGGCACTGCTGGACCATGTGCTCGGCACCGCGACCTACGATCTGCCGATCATTGCGCAGGCGGTTCTGGGCAGCGGGGAGCAGAACTACGACAGCGAGTTCTGGCGCACGCGCTCGCCGATCGAGGTGGCCGATCAGGTGCGCGTGCCGACCTTCATCGTTGGCGGATTGCATGACCTGTTCCAGCGTGGCGAGCCGATGCTGTACGAGGTGATCAAGAACAACGCGACGGCCAAGCTGCTGATCGGGCCGTGGACGCATCTGGATGCTTCGTCTGGCGCCGGCCTGCCCGCGGACGGCGTGCCGGACGTCAATCAGATTGCGTTGATGTGGTTCGATCGTTACCTGCGCGGCATCAACAACGGTGCCGAGTCGGTGCCCAACGTCACGCAGTATGTCTACGGCGAGGAACGTTACGTGGTGTCGCCCGACTGGCCGCATCCGCAGGCGCGCGCCGAACGCTGGTATCTGCGGGGCGACCGCACGCTGAGCGCCGAGCTGCCGGCAGCCGACGAAGCCCCGCGGTATACGCTGCAGATCCCGGTCGAAGGCCTGTGCTCGGTGAGCTCGGCGCAATGGACCGCCGGCGTGCTGGGGCTGCTGCCGCTGCCGTGCTTCAGCGGAAGCAACAACATCAACGAACTGCCATTGCTGGGCGCAGTGACCTACACCACACCGCCGATGGATCAGGACTACTACGTCAACGGTCCGATCGAAGCGGACCTGTGGGTGTCGCGTGCGCTGGGCACTGACGCCAGCGTCGCGGTGCGCATCACCGATGTCGGTCCCGACGGCGGTTCAACCGAGTTGACCAACGGTGTTCTGACCGTGTCGCTGCGTGCGGTCGATGCCAGCCGTTCGCGCTATCTCGATGGCGAGATGATCCAGCCGTGGCATCCCTATACCGAGGCGTCGAAGGCGCCAATCGTCGCCGGCGAGCCGACGCTGGCAAACGTCGAGGTGTTTCCGAGCAGCTTCGTGATCAAGGCTGGGCACAGCCTGCGTGTCGCCATCAGCACCAGTGATTTTCCACATGGTCTGCCGCCGGTGACCGATTTGCTGGATCAGGTGCTGGGCGTGCTGCGTATCGACAGCAACGCTGAACATCCGTCCAGTGTGGTGGTTCCGGTGGTTCCGGTGTCCGAGCTGCGTAGCCCGCGCTGATTGGTCACCCCTCCATCCCCGACGAGGATGGAGGGGTGACTGCGGTTTAAACGCGGGCCGTGCTTACTCCGCGTCTTTCTGCATCATCTTCTGCTTCATCATCGGCATGCATTGCTGCTGATGCGCCTTGAACTCATCCGGGCTGATGCAGCCGTTGCCGTCTGTGTCGAGGTCTTCGAACTTCGGTGGGCGCGGGCACTTGTCGCCGCCCATCATGCCCTGACCCCCTTTCATGCCCATGCCTGCGCCCATCCCAGGGGCCATACCGGCGTGTTTTTGCATCTGCGCCTGCTGGCCTTGGGTGAGTTCTTCGGGGCTGAGCTTGCCGTCGCCGTTGGCATCGAAGTCGGCGAAGCTCGGAGCATTGGCCGCGCCGCGCATCGGCCGGCCTTCCTCGGCCCGCGCCGCCATGCGCTTCGCGCGGGCTTCATTGAATTCCTGCTCGTTGATCGCACCATCGCCGTTGGCGTCGTAGTCCGCAAATGCCATCGGGCCGCGCATCTGCGCTGGCGAGCTGGTGTCCTCGGCATAAGCACTCATCGCGAGCATGCACAGCGACAGTGCGCCAGCAGTAGTCAGTTTCATCAAGCAGTCTCCAGCGGTGTACAGGATGTACAGCCTGCGCGCCGGGACTCCGGCCGTCATTGCCACAGGTCAATGGACGTGGGAAAGCGCGGCTTGGGACGGATCAGCGGCGAGGGCGAACGTAGCTTCGCTGCCGCTGATCAGGCGGCAGCGGCCTTCAGCACATACACATTGCCGCGACCAAGGCACAGGCGCTAGCCTGCCGCGATGGAGACCCGTCCGGCCGTCGCGCTTGACCCGGCCGCGCGCGCGCGGCGGAGTGGTCGTGCCCAGGCTTGGCATTTGGCTGCCCCGGCGCAATCGTCGCTGGAATGGTTCGGCAAAGCCTCGATACTGGCGGTTCTCTACTTCAGCACGGGGTGGCTGGGCCTCCATCTGGCACCACCACCAGGATTCGCGACTGCGATCTGGCCGCCGTCGGGGCTGATGCTGGCCGCGCTGCTGCTGTGGTCGCGCACGGTGTGGCCGGGCGTGTGGTTGGGTTCCTTCCTGCTCAACCTGTGGGTCAGCTACGACTACAGTGGGTCGCTGACCGCGAATGATGCACTGATCGCAGCCCTGCTGGCGTCCGGTTCGACGCTGCAGGGTCTGGTCGGCGCGAGTCTGGTACAACGGTTTGTCGGCGTGTCGACGGCGCTGGAATCGGGGCCTCAGATCATCCGCTTCATTGTGCTGGGCGGACCGCTGGCCTGCGTGATCGCGGCGACGGTCGGTATTGGTACGCTCTACCTGTCAGGCCGCATTCCGGCGCAGCAATTCGGCTACAGCTGGATGACCTGGTGGGTGGGTGATTCGATGGGCGTGTTTCTGGTCGCGCCGTTGGCTCTGCTGGCCTTGACCGAGCGCCGTGCCTCGTGGCGCCCGCGCGTGCGCGTGATTGGAATCTCGGTCGCCAGCTGTCTTGTGGTGGGGGCGCTGGTCGTGGCCGGCACCAACCGTAATGAGCGGCAGCATGCGATCACGGCATTCGAGCAGCACGCTGCCGAGATCGATCGCTTGCTGATGGATCGGTTGAATGATGCGCAGGCGTCGGTGCGCGTGATTGGCGAATACATCCGCTCCGACGAGAATGTCGATTCGATCGAATTTGCACGTCTTGCCAAAGCGTTGACCGAGCATCGGGCGGAAGTCCGCTCGCTGACATGGCTTGAACTGCCGGATGTCGAGGTCGGGCAGAGCGTGAAGATGACGGCGCAGGTTCAGTTCTCTTATTCGGGAGATGACAGTGGCAGCAGTGTCGGTGAGTCCGTCGACGTTCCTGACATGTTGTGGAGCTCAGGCAGGCGACTCTCCGAGCATTTCTTCTCCCGAACGTCGATCGGGATGCTCAACGGAAATCCAGGGTTTGATCTGTATGGTGAGGTGATCGGTGCGGGTCGGCGTTCCAGCATGCCGCTTTCCGGCTACGTGGTCGCCCGCATTGATCTCGATGCGCTGCTCGCCGATGTGGTCAGTGCCGAGGGATTCGAAACGATTGCCGTTCATTTGCGTGACGAGGTGTCGTCGCTGCCTGCGTCGAAGATCGACACTGCCGGCGCAGAGCTGCGGTGGATGGCGCGACATGCTTTTGCCGGACGTGGTCTTCAGGTCGAGGTCTCGATTGATGAACAGTATGTATTGTCGAATCTGTCGCAACAGGCGTGGTTGACTCAGTTGTCGGTGCTGCTGTTTTCCGCGTTGGTGAGCGGGTTTCTGATGGCGCTGACCGGACGTTCCGCGCGGATCGAGCAGCTGGTCGAGGAGCGTACGCGCGAGCTGGAACACAAGAATGAAGCCTTGCAGGTTGAGATCACGCAGCGCCAGCGCGGTGAGACCGCTCTGGCGCACAGCGAGGAACGGTTCCGCACGGTTTTCGACAGCGCGGGCACCGCGATCGCGTTTACTGACGCTGGCGGCACTCTGGTGAGCGCCAATGACGCATTTGCGAATTTGGTGGGCTACGAAAACAGCGAGCTGGTCGGCATGCATTTTGGCCGGTTCACACATCCGGACGATCTGGTCCGTGAAGCCCCGAAATTGGCCGAGGTTGTCTCGGGTCTCTGCAATCACTATCGGATTGAAAAGCGCTACATCCGGCATGACGGACGCGAAGTCTGGGTGGACGTCACTGTATCAGCGACACGCAATCCAGACGGCACCGCCGCGTATCTGGTTGCCGTGGTCAACGATATCGACGAGCGCAAACAGGCCGAAAAACATCTGCGCCTGTCTGCCGAAGTGTTCGAACACTTGGGTGAGGCGATCATGATCACCGATGCGGATAACCACATCGTGTCGGTCAATCGGGCATTCACAAGCATCACCGGTTACACACTGGACGAGGTGATCGGGAGCAATCCGAAAGTGCTGTCGTCCGGGCGGCAGGCACGCGCGTTCTATCAGGAGCTCTGGACCGAGCTGGTCGAGAAAGGCGTGTGGCAGGGCGAAGTCTGGGACCGCCGCAAGAATGGCGAGCTGTATCCGCAGTGGCTGAACATTTCGGTGGTACGCGATACGGCCGGTCACGCAACCCATCACGTTGCCGTGTTTTCGGATATCTCGGAACGCAAGGCGGTTGAGGAACGCATTCGCTATCTGGCCGAAGTCGACGCGCTGACCAATCTGCCCAACCGCGTGGTGCTGTCGGATCGGCTCGAACAAACGCTGGAGCTGTCGCGGCGCGCCGAGCAGCAGTTTGCGGTGCTGTTCCTGGATATCGATCGCTTCAAGAATAT
>JBFFJL010000104.1:0-10357 GCA_041555955.1 Nevskiaceae bacterium | reverse complement strand
GGCACCATCGACGGTGCTGCGGTCTATCCGCGTGAGGTGGTCAAGGCGGCGCTGCGGTACAACGCGGCTGCAGTGATCCTGGCGCACAACCATCCCAGCGGGGTTGCCGAGCCCAGTGCGGCGGATCGCGCGCTGACACAGCGTCTGCAGCAGGCGCTGGCGACGATTGACGTGCGGGTGCTGGATCATCTGGTGGTCGGCGACGGCGCGCCGACCAGTTTCGCCGAACGCGGCTGGATCTAGCGATTTGTCGCGGTTGAAGGGCTTGTTGTGCCGATAGGGCCGAGCAGCAACCGCCACAAGGCCTCGCGCAAGGCTGGCTGTGCTCGGCCAGCTCGATGTTCGACGACGGCTGCCTCATTGACCATGGCCATATACAGGCGTGCCGCCGCGGCCGGGTCTGGCCAGCCCAGGGCTGACATCTCTGAGCCGAAAATCAGCGCGTAAGCGCGATTGCGGTTGCGCAGGCGATCCTGCAGTGCGGGACGGTGGCGCGCCTGGACCAGCCAGCCGTGGAGGTCGCGCTGATCCAGGCAGGCACTGAGAAAGGTCTCCGTTGCGAGTTGTACGCGCAACAATCCAGGGCCGGTGCCGCTGGTGACCGCCACGACGTGGTCGACGATCTGTCGATCGAAGCGACGCTGCAACTCAACCAGAAAGCTGTCGAGCGAACCAAACTCGCGGTCGAAATTCGAATCGCTGCAGTTGGCCGTCGCACACAACTGGTCGACGGTGAGCTGATGCACGCTGACGCTGCCGCACAGTCGCGATGCCGCATCCAGCAGGCGTCGTTTCTGGGCGGTCATTGCGCAACCGTCTCGCAGTACCGCAGCCAGGCGTCGCGCAGTGCCGGCTGGCGCTGGCCCGCAAGGGTTTCGGTGGCGCCGACTTCCATTGCGGCCGCCGTCAGCAGGCGCGCGGTATCTGCAGGAAACGGATGCTTCAGTGTCCGCAGTTCAAGTTCCATCATCAGCGAGAAGCCGGCAACACGGCTGCGCAGAAACTCGACGTAGTGGGGATCACTGCGCAGGTGCAGTGACAGCGTGCGCAGCAGGCTGTTGTTGCGGCTGGCTTCCAGGTAGGTTTCGACGGCGACCTGCAGTCGCGGCAGGCCGGGGGGCATGTTGGTCATGATCCGCGTGACCTTGTCGCGCACGCGGTCGCTCAGCAGCGCGAGTGCTGCGCAGAGTAGATCGGAGGTCGAGTCGAAGTGGTGAGCGAAGCTTGCGCTGTCGATGCCCGCCTCAAGTACGACAGCGTCCGACGTGAGTTTGCCGGGTGGGATGGTGGCAAGAACGCGCAGCCCGGCCGCGATCAAGGCGGAGCGTACGGCGATTTCCTGACGATCGTCCGAAGAGGCATTCATTTCAGGCAGAATACGGCGCCACGCAGCCCCTGCACAGCCCACCTTTGTCGGGGGTCTTGCTCTGGCGCATCGGGGCTGGCACAATTGCGCCCCTTTTTCGGGTGGTTCTGCCAGCCCGAATCCTCTCATCAGGTTTTCCTGGGGTTTGCTGTCATGTCCAAAGTCTGTCAGGTCACCGGCAAGCGGCCGATCACCGGTAATACGGTGTCGCACGCCAATAACCGGCGCCGTCGCCGCTTCGAGCCGAATCTGCACAAGCATCGCTTCTGGCTTGAATCAGAAAAGCGCTTCATCAGCCTGCGGGTGTCCGTAAAGGGCATGCGCATCATTGATAAGAAGGGCTTCGAAGCTGTGATTTCAGAGCTGCGCGCGCGCGGCGAGAAGGTGTAAGCCATGGCCAAGAAGAAAGACGTCGAAAAAATCCGTCTGGTGTCGACTGCCGACACTGGGTTCTTCTACACCACAACGAAGAACCGCAAGAACACGCCGGACAAGTTTGAAATGAAGAAGTACGACCCGGTCGTGCGCAAGCACGTCGTGTTCAAGGAAGCAAAGATCAAGTGATCTGAAACGGCGCAGCTGTATCAGATCATCCCCACGAAAGTGGGGATCCAGCAAAAGCCGCCGAATAGGCGGCTTTTGTCGTTATGGGTCCGAGATTGCCGGCGCTTCGATGTGCGGGATGCGCCGGATGGCGGATTTTTGCTTGGCATGATGTAGCCTGCGTGCCATCAGGCCCGGCGTAAGATTGCCGCGATACGAGGGAGTGCCATGACCGAAGCCAGCGAAGCACGGCCGCACCACCGTCACCTGGAACAGGCCCGGGCGCAGGTTATCGAGCTGCTTTCGCGCCAGGCGGTGGAAAAGGAGCTGGTGTCCCGCTCCGAGAACCGCAAGCAGGACGTCGTCGCGCATCTGGTTGAGCGTCAGCATCAGGCCGCGCTGCAGCAGCGTCTGGCGCATTTTCATCCCGCCGATATCGCGTTCGTGCTCGAAAGTCTGCCGCCTGAAGCGCGTTCCGCGGCGTGGGCGCTGGTCAAACCCGACCGGCGCGGGGCAGTCCTGCTGGAAGCCTCCGATACGGTGCGGCGATCGATTGTTGTCGGCATGAAGCCTGACGAGATTTCGGCGGTTGTGCACACGCTGGATTCCGACGATATCGCGGATCTGGTCAGCAGTCTGCCGGAAGGCCTGCGGTATGACGTGCTGGAGCGCCTGGATCGCGCCGATCAGGCCGAAGTGCGATCGGTGCTGTCGTTCCCTGATGGCACCGTCGGCGCAATGATGGATCTGGATTTCATCGCGGTGCGCGAGGACGCGACCCTGGAGGCCGTGCTGCGTCTGCTCAGGCGCAAGAAGGTGTTGGCGGCGCATACGCATCAGCTGCTGGTGGTGGACCGCAATAACGTACTCAAGGGTGTGCTGGACCTGAACCGACTGCTGTTCGAGGAGCCCGAGCACGAAGTGCACGAGGTCATGACCGCCCAACCGAACTACTTCTTTACCGACGACGATGCCCGTGATGCGATCGCCGCATTCGAAAAATACGATCTGATCTCGGCGCCCGTGGTGAATCTGCACAAGCAGGTGGTCGGACGCCTGACCGTCGACGCGGTGCTCGACGAAATCACCGAACGTGCGCAGTCCGAATCGCTGCGTCAGGTCGGTTTGTCGGAGGAGGACGAGGATCTGTTCGCACCGGTCATCGCCAGCGCCCAGCGCCGGTGGCCGTGGCTGGTACTGAATCTGATCACCGCATTCATTGCGTCGCGGGTGATCGGCGTGTTTGAAGGGGTGATCGCGATGCTGGTGGCGCTGGCTACCTTGATGCCGATTGTCGCCAGTATTGGCGGCAACACCGGCAACCAGTCGGTGGCGCTGGTGATCCGCAGCATCGCGCTGAACCAGCTCGGCCCGACCCAGTTGCGCCAGATTTTGTCGCGCGAGCTGCGGATCAACGCGGTCAACGGTCTGGTCTGGGGTTCCGTGCTGGGTCTGGTGACCCTGCTGCTCTACCACGATCCGCGGCTGGCCACGGTCATCGGGGTTGCGCTACTGCTGAACATGATGGCGGCGGCGTTGGTCGGGGTCATCGCGCCGGTGGCCTTGCAGCGCTTTGGTCGGGACCCGGCGATGGGGTCGAGCATCATTCTGACGGCGACCACCGACAGCATGGGCTTCTTCATTTTTCTCGGTCTCGCCTCAATGTTCCTGGTCTGAACCGGGGAGGGCGCTTACGCGGCGTCATCGATTCGACGCGTTGACGCGATACATTGCGAGTCTGCGGGCGCATGCCGTACAGTTCCTGCCCATTTTTTGACCATACCCAGCGAACGCATGTCTGCTGAATCCGCTTCCGCCGCGGCAATGATCGAAGCCGGCCGCCTGTTCCATCAGCGCGGCTGGGTGCCGGCGACCGGGGGTAATTTTTCTGCACGGATCGGCGACGCCCGCATGCTGATCACCGCCTCTGGCTGTCACAAGGGTGAGCTGGGCGAGGGCGATTTTCTGCTGGCTGATCTGGATGGCCGGCCGATCGAAAGCCAGCGCAAGACGTCGTACGAGACCTTGCTGCACTGCCAGCTGTATCGATTGGGTGCAGGTATCGGCGCGGTACTGCATACGCATTCGGTTGCCAATACCGTGCTGTCGCGCCGCTATGAAGGGGTGCGGCTGGCGGGTTACGAATTGCTCAAGTTGCTGCCCGGCATCACGACGCACGACGCCGAGGTCGAGATTCCGGTATTCGCCAACGACCAGGACATCGCGCGGCTGGCGGCCACCATCGATACCCATATGCGTGCCGAACCTACGGTGCCAGCGTATTTGATTGCCGGCCATGGGCTCTACGCCTGGGGCGATACCGTGGCGCAGGCGCGTTGGCGGGTCGAGGCACTGGAATTCATGTTCGAGTGCGAACTGCGCGCTCGTTTGTTGAGGGAATGATGAGATGACGACACTGACCGTCTATTCAGACCGCGATGGCACCACCCCGCTGGCGACCTACGAGGACTTTGCGACCATCCAGAGACAGCTTTCGGCGCTGGATATCGAGCTGGAACGCTGGCAGGCGAGCCAGCCGCTGAGCCCCGAAGCGACGCCCGAGGACGTGCTCGAAGCCTATCGCGAACCGATCGAGGTGCTGAAGCAGAAGTACGGCTTCGTCAGTGTCGATGTCGTCAGCATGTATCCGGAGCACCCGGCGGCTGCCGAGGCGCGCGGCAAGTTCTTGGCCGAGCACACGCACGATGATTTCGAAACGCGGTTCTTTGTCGATGGCGCCGGCGCGTTTTACGTGCATGCCGACGGCAAGGTGTTCATGCTGGTGTGCACCCGCGGAGATCTGATCAACTTGCCCGCGAATACCACGCACTGGTTCGACATGGGCGAGAGGCCGACATTCAAAGCGATCCGGTTCTTCCGTATCGCCGAAGGCTGGGTCGGCCGCTTCACCGGTAACGATATCGCCACGCAGTTTCCAAAATACGAACCGGCTGCCTGAAACGGCGCTGGGGTCGCCCGACACGTTGGTCGTGTCAGGCGGGACACAACAAGCAGAACACACCCATGATTAAAGCCATCGTCACCGACATCGAAGGAACAACCTCCTCCATCGACTTCGTCCACCAAGTCCTGTTTCCCTACGCCAAGTCACGCCTGCGCGCATTTTTACGCGAACACGCGGGCGACGATGCAATCCAGCATCTGCTGGACGACGTCGAGCAGATTGCCAATCGTGGCGACCTGTCGATCGACGAGGCAGCCGATGTGCTGGAGCAGTGGATCGCAGAGGATCGCAAGCTGACGCCGCTGAAGGCGCTGCAGGGCATGATCTGGCGGGTGGGATACCAGGCTGGCGAACTCAAGGGTCACGTCTATGCCGACACGCCCGACGCCCTTCAGCGCTGGCACGCAGACGGCCGACAGCTTTACGTCTACTCGTCCGGTTCGGTCGAGGCGCAGCAGCTGATCTTCGGGCACACCGACTATGGTGATCTGACGCCGCTGTTCTCCGGCTATTTCGACACGCGCATCGGCGGCAAGCGCGAGGCCGCGTCATACCGCCATATCCTTGAGCTGATCGGACTGCCGGGGGCGGAGGTTCTGTTTCTGTCGGACGTCGGTGAGGAGCTTGATGCCGCTGCCGAAGCCGGCATGCAGACCTGCCAGCTGTTGCGCGATGACACGGCGGTACCGGCTCCGGCGCACGCACAGGTTTCTAGCCTCAACGACGTCAGCGTCTGATTTCCAGCGCTTGCGTCACCGACGCCGGTGGTAGCACCAGTGCCAGGGTTCGTAGACGAAGCCTTCGGGATTGTTGCGCGGATACGACATCCGAAAGCCGAATGCTCCGGAGTGCTGCTGCAGCCAGTGGAACGCAGGGGTGAGTTCAAACGCTTCGTCCAGCGCCGCGCACCCGTGCACGCCGATGTCGATGGCGCGGCCGCTGTGATGCTCGCTGTAGCCCGGCGGCGCATTGATGCCCAGTGCCTGGTCCAGACTGATGCCGCGATCGAGCTTGGCACGGATCAGCGCAGCCTGGAACGCATAACTGCGGAAGCCTGAGATCAACAGCAGCTCGATGTCGGCGTCGCGGGCGACGCTGCGCATCGCCGTCCACGCCGCGAGCGTGGAAGGGGTCAGGAATTTGTCGCGACCGTCGGGGCCCACGCCGGCCGGCGCCAGACGCCGGGCTTGGTCGAAGCGCTGCAGGCCGCGCTGAGCGATCTGAGCGGGATCAATGCCCAGCGCGTGCAGCAGGGTGTCGGCAGAGCTTGTGGTGGGTGTGATCTTCACTGGCGGACAGAGGGTTATTGCAACAGCTCCCTTATGATATTCAGCCTATGGACGCGAAAGTGAACTGGGACGTGGTGGAGTGGGTGCTGCTGGATATGGATGGCACCATTCTCGACCTGTCGTTCGACAACTATTTCTGGTCAGAGCTGGTTCCGCTGCGCTACGCCGAGAAGAACGGCCTGACCCTGAAACACGCGCGCGAAGTGCTGGCGCCGAAGTTTTTGGCCGTCAGCCACACTCTGCCGTGGTACTGCACGGATTATTGGAGCGAAGTGACCGGTCTCGATATGGCTTCGATGAAACACGAAATCCGCGAGCGCATCGGTCCGGTGCCCGGTGCCGAGGCGTTCCTGCAGGCAGTTCTGGCTTCGGGTCGCAAGCTATGGCTGGCAACCAACGCGCACCAGGACAGCTGGCGGCTGAAGCTGGAGTACACCGGCTTTGGGCGCTACTTCGAGCGAGTGATCTGCTCGCATGACATTGGATATCCCAAGGAAGATCTGCGTTTCTGGGAGCATGCGCGCGATGCGCACGGCTTTGTCCCTGAGCGCAGCTTGTTCGTCGACGATTCACAGCCGGTGCTGTCCAGTGCCCAGGCGTTTGGAATTGGACATGTCGTGGGTATTCGCAAGCCTGACAGCCACCTGCCCGCCCGGCCGATCGAGGCGCTGCCGTCGGTCGAAACGATTAATGGATTGACGCCCGGCCTCAAGCTCAGCGGCAACGCACGCAGCGGCTAGGACGTCGCCGAAACGCCGGAATCCGCGGTGTCAGTGGCTTTGGCGCGGCGGGTCGGGTGCGTGCGCTCGATCCAGCTGCGTACTCGCTTGGCGTCGGCAAAGCGGGTCAGTGAGCCGTAGGAATCGAGCAGGACCATGATCACCTCGCGGCCGTCGATGCGCGACTGCATCACCAGGCAGCGGCCGGCCTCATTGGTATAGCCGGTCTTCTGCAGGCCGATGCGCCAGTCCTTGCTGCGGTAGCGCACCAAGCGGTTGCTGTTGACGAAGTGCAGCTTGCGTTTGCCCGGTTTGACCGTCTGCTCGACCTGGGTTGAAAACTTGCGGATCGTGGGCTTGGCGTACGCCGCCTTGATCAGCTTGACCAGATCCTGCGCGGTCGACACGTTCTGTTCGCTCAGGCCGCTGGAGTCCATGAAGCGGGTATTGGTCATGCCCAGCTTTGACGCCTTGGCATTCATCGTGGCGACAAACGCGGCAGTGCCTCCCGGAAAGGTTCGCGCCAATGCTGCCGCGGCGCGATTTTCGGATGACATCAACGCAAGCAGCAGCAGCTGCTCACGGGTGAATTTGTCGCCTGACACCAGCCGCGAGTAGGTGTGCTTGAGCGCGTCGTAGTCGTCACGCGAAATCTTTATGACCTCATCCATCGGCAGTCCGGCCTCAAGCACGACCAGTGCTGTCATCAGCTTGGTCAGTGAGGCGATCGGTTGCTGCTTGTCGGCTCGCCGTGCGGCGAGAACCTCGCTGTTGTTCTGATCGACAACGAGTACGACACTGGATTGAAGCGACAGGCCGCGCGGCAGCTTCTGCGCCGGTTTCTTCGGCTGGGGCTTGGGCGCTGCTTCGGGCTGGGGCTCTGGCGCTGGCGCGATCGCCGGGGCCGGGGGGAGGATGGCAATCGCGGGTTCGACGCTGGCCACCGCGTGTGCTGCGGGTGACTGGTTGATGAATGCAGCGGCGGGCAGTGCCGGCGTGGTCACCGCTTGCGTGGCCGCGGTGATCTGCAGTTCATCCGGCAGTGGCGCACTGATCGGGCTGGCGTCTTGCGCGCCGGCATAGGCCCAGACCAGCAGTGCGGTCGCCATGCCCACCACGCCGGCCAACACCGGGGCATGCCCGAAGCGCCGCGAACGACGACCCGAGAAGTCGTAGTCAATGCCTGTCAGGCGCTGCCGAGAATGCTGACCCATGGTTTAAGAAGTCCCCATAAGGCCATGAATATAACAGCACTCCTGGCTTTGATCAGCCCCTGATTGGCATTTTGTCATAGAGCCCTGGATTGCGGCGCGATCAGCGCCGTCCACCGCGTCCTCCACCACCGCCGCTGCCGCCGCGGCGCGGGCGGCCGCTGGGCGGTCCGGTACGACGCCGAGGCGCGCGAGGCACAGAGATGTAGTCCGTCGCGATCAGATCGTGGCCCCCCGGCATCGGCGGAATGCGTGCGCCGATGTAAGCCTCGATATCGGGCAGCGAGTAGACCCAGGATTCGCAGCACAGCGAGATTGCATCGCCGGTCGCACCCGCGCGGGCGGTACGGCCGATGCGATGAACGTAGTCCTCCGCGTCCTGCGGCAGATCGTAGTTGATCACCAGATCGACGCCGGGAATATGCAGCCCGCGTGCAGCGACATCCGTCGCCACCAGGACCGGCAGCTTGCCGCTCTTGAAGTCTTCGAGCAGGCGCAGGCGTGTGCCCTGAGAAACATCTCCTGACAGGACGCTCGCCTCAAATCCATTCGCACGCAGGCCGAGCTCGACGTTTTCCGCTTCGCGCTTGGTATTGATGAACACCAGTGCGCGCGCCGATTGCTGTTTGCGCAGCAGTCCGACCAGCATTGGCATTTTCTCGTCGTTGGCGACATGGATGATCGACTGGCGCACGCGGTCCGCGGTGACCTGTTCCGGCTCGATCTCGATCTTCTGCGGGCTGTTCATGTGCTCGTAGGCGAGTTCCAGCACGCGATGCGACAGGGTGGCCGAGAACAGATAGTTCTTGCGCTGCGCCGGCGGCGGCATCTTGCGGATCAGATAGCGGATATCGGCGATGAAGCCGAGGTCGAACATCCGATCGGCCTCGTCCAGCACCAGCACTTCGATCTGCTTGAGCGAATAGGTGCCCTGCTTGAAGTAATCAATCAGGCGCCCGGGCGTGCCGATCAGGATGTCGACACCTGCCTCGATGCTGCTGCGCTGCAGCTCGTAGCCGGCGCCGCCGTAGCACACGGTCATGCGCAGACCGGTGGTGGCCCCGATCGACATGGCATCCTTGTGAATCTGCACCGCCAGCTCGCGTGTCGGTGCCAGAATGAAGGCGCGGGGCTGCTTGTCGTCGTCCTCCGGCTTGCGCGGAACGCTCAGCAGATGCTGCATCGTGGCCAGCAGGAAGGCAGCGGACTTGCCAGTGCCGGTCTGCGCCTGACCCGCCAGATCCTCTCCGGCCAAGGCGCGCGGCAGCGCTGCGGCCTGGATTGGGGTGCAGTGGTCGAAGCCGAGCTGCTGCAGTCCCGCCATCAGGGAGGGGTGCAGGCCGAGGTCGGAAAAACGGAGTTCTGATAGATGGTCTGGGCGCATGAACGGGGGTTTTCGGCAGATTGGCGGACCGGGTACTCTTGCAAGCAGCGTGAGGATAGGCTCAAATAAGCCATCTACAGCTACACGGCGAATTTGGTTCTGGCGCCGCTGTCCCAGCCCGCTGTATTCCCCGATTCCGAAAAATCATAACGTTCTGACGTTTTTTTTGCGCGGATTGAGCGCAATCTTGCCGCCCCCATGTCTGGATGGGCGGGGTTATCCCGCAGCCATCAACCCGTTATCCCGAGGTATCCAATGAGCGAAAACATTTCCGCTGTCACCGACGCCAGCTTCGATCAGGACGTCAAAGATGCCAGCCAGTCCCAGCCGGTGCTGGTCGATTTCTGGGCAGAATGGTGCGGCCCCTGCCGCATGATTGCGCCGATCCTTGAGCAGGTAGCGTCGGAAAATGCCGGCAAGCTCAAGGTCGTCAAGATCAATGTCGACGAAAATCCGCAGACGCCGGCGGCATATGGCGTGCGCGGCATCCCGACGCTGATCCTGTTCAAGGACGGTCAGCCGGCGGCGACCCAGGTCGGCGCCGTGCACAAGGCGCAGCTGGCTGCGTTTGTCACTCCTCACCTGAACGTCGCTTGAGCTCATGAAACATCGTCGGCGCTTTCATCCGGGCAAGAATCGCAGTGGCGGCAACGCTGGTGGCGGCAACGGAAACGGAAACAGTAATAGCAACGGAAACCAGAAGGGCGGTTTTCCGGATGATCTGGCGCTAGAAGAAGACATGGCCGAGGCCGAGGCTGAGGCCTTGGCCTTGGCCGAAGGCCGCCCGGTGCCGGCGCCGCCGCGGCGGCGCCGCGCGGTTGCGGTCACGGTCGAGGGTGCGGATGGCGAGGCCGTGGTGGTCGAGGGTGAAGAGCCCGCG
>JBFFJL010000103.1:0-10421 GCA_041555955.1 Nevskiaceae bacterium | reverse complement strand
TTGATGATGTCTTCATCCAGCAGCGGGAACGCCCCGCCATTGCCGCCGACGGCAACCTTGCGCTGCTGACGGTGAACTGCCGGAATGTCGAGACTCGGCGAACCCAGGTTCGGCATCACCGGCATCTGCATTTCCGGCCGCACGAACTGCGCGACACGCGGATTCTGCTGCGCCATCTGCGGCGCCTGGTGCTGGGCGTGCTTGTTGCCCGGCAGACCGGTTGCCACCACGGTCACGCGCAACACGCCGTCCAGATTCGGGTTCATCGACATGCCGCACTTGGCGTCGGCTTCGTCGGAGGCGATTTCGGACACGCGCGAGTTGATGTACTCGAGCTCTTCCATCGTCAGCGATTCATCGCAGGTCACATTGACCAGCAAGCCACGCGCGCCGTGCAGCTCGATATCATCCAGCAGCGGGCTCGACAGTGCCATCTCGACCGCTTTCTCGGCACGGCTCTCGCCGCTGGCCTCGCCGATACCCATCATCGACATGCCGCGGTTGGACATCACTGTACGCACGTCGGCGAAGTCGACATTGACCAGACCCGGACGCGTGATCAGATCCGAAATGCCCTGCACCGCATTCTGCAGCACGTCGTTGGCCGTCTTGAAGCAGTTCAGCACGGTGATCTTGGTACCGAGCACCAAGCCGAGCTTTTCGTTCGGGATCATGATCAGCGAATCGGTGTACTGACGCAGATCGTCAACACCCTTCATCGCCACCGCCATGCGCTTCTTGCCCTCGTGCGTGAACGGCTTGGTCACGACAGCGACGGTCAGAATGCCCAGCTCCTTGGCGATCTCCGCAATCACCGGCGCCGCGCCGGTGCCGGTGCCGCCACCCATGCCGGCGGTCACGAACAGCAGATCGGTGCCCTGGATCATTTCGCGGATACGATCACGATCCTCTTCGGCCGCCTGGCGACCGATTTCCGGATTGGAACCCGCGCCCAGACCGCGCGTGATCTCGACGCCCAGCTGAATCTGGTTGGTCGGCACGCAGCGCTCAAGATGATCGCGATCCGTGTTCGCGCAGACGAAATCCACGCCTTCGATGCCGGCCTGCGACATCTGGTTGACGGTGTTGCAACCGCCGCCGCCAACGCCGATCACGCGAATCACCGCGCGCCTACGTTGACCGTCCTCTAATTCAAAAATCTCTCTTGCGTGTCCCATGTTCTTGCTCCTGCGCGTGAACGCAATTTCCGTGTGTGTCGTTTACCCGTCTGCAACAGCTGCGTTGGCCGGTGCGTCAGGTGTTTTTTTATATCTACTAATCCGCAATCTTAGTGTGTTTATAAACTGTGCAAATGTCAATGATTTAGCGATGAAAATGTTTAATAAAAAACAGCCTCTTGATACGCAAAACATGTCGTTGCACGGCGATCAGAAACTGCCTCGGAACCAATCTCCAACGCGCTGCGCCCAATAGCCCACACCCTGCGTCGGCGCCTTGATGATCTGCGGCCTCGAGGTGCGGCCGTAAAGCAACAGCCCTACTGCACTCGAATACGCCGGACTGCGCGTCACATCCTTGAGCCCATCGACGTTGTGCGGCGTCCCCAGTCGCACAGGCAATTCAAAGATTTCCTCGGCCAGTTCGACCACTCCCGGCATCTGCGCCGAACCGCCGGTCAACACCACACCGCCGGCAATCAAGTCGTACCAGTCGGAACGGTGCAGCTCCTTGCGAATGAATCGAAACAATTCTTCGTAGCGTGGCTTGATGACTTCGGCCAGGGTCAGGCGCGACAGCCGCCGCGGTGGTTGATCGCCAACACCCTTGACCTCGATCTCGTCTTCTCCAGCAGCAAATTCCGGCAATGCCACGCCGTACTTGACCTTGATCTCCTCGGCATAGGGCGCCGGCGTGCGGAACGCCACGCTGATGTCGTTGGTGACCTGGTTGCCGGCGATCGGCAGCACTGCCGTATGGCGGATCGTGCCGCCCTTGAACACGGCGATATCCGAGGTGCCGCCACCAATGTCGACCATGCACACGCCGAGGTCGCGCTCGTCGGGCAGCAGGGTCGCGTAGCTCGACGCCAAGTGCTGGAGGATCAGCTTGTCAACCTTCAGTCCGCAGGACTCGACGCACTTGTGGATGTTCTGCGCTGCCGAGATCGAACCGGTGACGATGTGCACCTTGGCTTCCAGACGCACGCCGTGCATCCCGATCGGATCGTGAATGCCTTCGCGGCCATCGACGACGAACTCCTGAGGAATCACGTGCAGAATCTTCTGATCGGCCGGAATCGCGATCGCGCGTGCCGCATCCATCACGCTGTCGACGTCACGCTCGGACACACTGCCCGCACGCACCGGAGCAACGCCGGTCGAATTCAGGCTGCGCACGTGCGTGCCTGAAATTCCGACAAACACCGACTGCGCTCGGCAGTTCGCCATATGCTCGGCGTTCTCGACCGCGCGCTTGATTGCCTGCGTGGTCAGCTCGATGTTCACCACATCGCCGCGATTCATGCCGCGGGAGACGTGCTCACCACGCCCCACCACTTCAACCTGTCCTTCCGGTGTGACCTGGCCGACCACCGCCACGCACTTGGATGTACCGATGTCGAGTCCGACCAGGAGATTGCGCTCCTCACGTCGTGCCATGTCTATTTCCCCTGTGTTGCGGTGAGCGGCTCGCGCCAACCCACCGAAAAACCATTGGTGTAACGAAGGTCCACGTGCGCAACCTCGGGCAGTCGCTGCGCCAAGGTCTGCATGACGGGTCCCAGGAGTGTCGGCAGTGATGCGGTCGGATCGCTGCGGCCGAAGCGCAGCTCGATTCCCGACGCCGTGATGCCGGTCCAGTCGCCGCGCGCATCCTGGTGCAGACCGTTCAGTGCCAGCGGCGTGTCGCCGAGTTGCGCCTGCATGCGGCGATACATGCCGATCACCTGGGGCGCCGTTCCGGACGCACCCGAAAGCAGCGGCAGATCCTCTGGCACCGAGCGATCGCCGGGATCGAAGACCCGCGCTTCAATATCCAGCAATGACTGCTCGCCCCATCGTGCGACCGGCTCGCGCTCCCAGACATGCAGGCGGACCATCGCCGGCCAGGCACGTTCAACCCGAACTCGCGCAATCCACGACAGTGCCGACACTGCCGCGTGCACCTGATTCAGATCGACTTCGATGAAACGGGTGTCCAACAACGGTCGCACGACGGCATCGATATCCTGCGGCCGCAAACGATCCAGATGCCCTTCGATACGCAACTGCGACACCGTCTGCGTTCCGGTGACCCGGAACACCGCCCAGCCGCCGAGACCGATCGCCAGCAGCGCAGCGACGCCCAGCAGAATCCGACCAAGGCCGGATCGTTCGCTGGTCTGGCTATCGCGGAAGTCGGCGGCGGTCATGGTCAGTGCACTCACGCAGCCGCGCCCTGCTCATTCAGCGTGGTTTCGAGAATCGCCCAGCACAGCGCGGGGTAGTCCATGCCCACCGCCTTGGCGGCCATCGGCACCAGGCTGTGGGACGTCATCCCAGGCACAGTGTTGACTTCGATCAGCCACAGTTGCTGCGCCGCATCGAGCATGAAGTCGACCCGTCCCCAGCCCTCGGCGCCGACCAGCTCGAACGCCTGCAGACAGACCTGCTGGATCTGCGACTCCAGCCGTGGATCCAGCCCGGCCGGGCAGTGGTAGCGGGTGGCGTCCGACAGATACTTGGCGTGGTAGTCGTAGAACTCGCCCTCAGGTTCGATACGGATCACTGGCAGCGCGACACCGTCCAGTACCGAACACGTGTACTCGCCGCCATCGACGAAACGCTCGGCAATCACGGTGCGGCGCGCACTTGTTGCGCCGCCCGCGGCGTTCTCGAATGCCGCAACTGCGGTGTCGGCCTGTTTGACCTTGCTGACGCCAACACTGGAGCCTTCTTCGGCCGGCTTGACGAAATACGGATAGCCCAGGCGGGCGCCGGCGGCGCGCGCGTCGTCAGCGGTGTGCAGCACCATCCAGTCCGGCGTCGGCAGTCCTTCCGCCTTCCACAGCCGTTTGGTGCGCAGCTTGTCCATCGCCAGCGCAGAGGCCAGCACGCCGCTGCCGGTATACGGAATGTCCTGCAGGTCCAGCACCGCCTGCACCGTGCCGTCCTCACCGCCTGTTCCGTGCAGCACGTTGAACGCGCGGTCGTAACCCTGTTCGCCCAGGCGCAGCACCGCGGCGCGATCGGCATCGACCGCGGTCGCATCGACGCCAAGCGAGCGCAGCGCGTCAGCCACGCCCTGCCCCGACCACAGCGAAACCTCGCGTTCGGCCGACCAGCCGCCCATCAGCACGGCAACGCGACCGAATGCGGCGGGATCGGTGACACGTCTACGCATGATCCGGTTCTCCAACGATTCGAACTTCTGGGTGAAGCTCTACGCCGGCCTGCTGCTGCACGGTGCGGCGAATGTGTTCGATCAATTGCTCGATGTCGGACGCCCGGGTTCCGGTCTCGGCAATGATGAAATTGGCATGCTGCGGAGACACCTCTGCACCGCCGACCCGGTGGCCCTTGAGCCCGCAGGACTCGATCAGACGCGCGGCGTGATCGCCGGGAGGATTGCGGAAGGTACTGCCGGCACTGGGCTTGCCGACCGGCTGCGAAGCCTTGCGCCGCGCCAGCGATTCGCGCGTATAGCGTGCGTGCTCGCCGTCGCGGTCGTCCTCAACACGCAAACGCGCAGCCAGAAAGCCCAGCGCCTGCGATGGCAGTTCAACGTGCCGATAGCCATAGTGAAAATCCGCTGCCGGCACCCACTGCGTGCCGCCGTCGCGCAGCACCACTTCAGCCATCTCGACCTGATTCCAGGTCTCGCCGCCCCAGGCGCCGGCATTCATGGCCAGCGCGCCGCCGACGCTGCCTGGGATTCCTGCCATGAAGCCCAGCCCGGCCTTGGCATTTTGCTGCGCGAACTTGGCCAGCCGTGCGCAGTGCACCCCGGCTTCGGCATAAATCACGGACTCTGACTCCAGCCGCAGCTCATCGACCGCACCATGCAACGCGATCACCGTGCCGCGCCAACCGCCGTCGCGCACCAGCAGGTTGCTGCCCAGCCCCAGCCACAGCACTGGCTCGCCAGACGGAATCTTGCGCACGAAGTCGAGCAGATCGTCGCGATCCGCAGGCTCGAAATAGATTGCGGCCGGTCCGCCGACGCGCCATGAGGTGTGGCGCGACATCGGCTCCTGGTAGCGCAGTACGCCTCGAGGCTGCAGGTCTTGCGCCAGTGCGTTCACGGCCTTGCCCCTGCGGCTTTGAGCAGCATCGCCGGCAGGCTGCCAATGTCTCCGGCACCCAGGGTCAGCACGACATCGCCGTCGGTCAGGATGCGCGACAGCACCACCGGCAACTCGCCGACGCCGCCGGGAACAAACACCGGCTCGACCTGTCCACGGGCACGAATACCGCGCGCCAGCGCACGCGCATCGGCCCCTTCGATCGGTTGCTCGCCTGCGGCGTACACCTCGCTGAGCACCAAAGCATCCGCCCCACTCAGAACCGCACAGAAATCGTCGAACAGATCGCGCGTACGGCTGTAGCGATGCGGCTGGAACGCAACCACCAGCCGTCGATCCGGATACGCCGAACGCATCGCCTGGAGGGTCGCGGCAATCTCGCGCGGGTGGTGCCCGTAGTCGTCGACCAACAATGCGGTGCCACCGCTGACGGCAATCTCGCCGTGCTGTTCGCAGCGACGGCCAATGCCCTGGAATCCGCTCAGCGCACGCTGCATCGCCTCGGCGCTGACGCCAAGCTCGCGTGCGATCGCAATCGCCACCAGGGCGTTCTGCACGTTGTGACGCCCCGGCAGATTCAGGTGAAAGGTTTCGCGAAAGCCGTCGCTGCCAACGGCGACGAAATGCGCACCGCTACCCTCGGGGCGCAGATCGATTGCGCGCAGGTCGGCGTCTTCGTCAAAACCGTAGGTCAGCACCGGGCGACCCACTTCCGGCAGGGTTTCTCGGATCACCGGATCGTCGATGCACATCACCACCAGACCGTAAAACGGCAGGCGGTGCAGGAACTCGACAAAGGTCGCACGCAGACGGCGGAAGTCGCCGCCATAGGTCTCCAGATGGTCGGCGTCGATGTTGGTCACTGCCGCCATCATTGGCATGAGATGCAGGAACGAGGCATCGCTCTCGTCCGCTTCCGCGACCAGATAGCTGCCTGCGCCGAGGCGGGCATTTGCCCCTGCCGACTTCAGCTTGCCGCCGATCACATAGGTTGGGTCCAGGCCGCCTTCGGCCAGCACGCTGGCCACCAGACTGGTCGTGGTGGTCTTGCCGTGGGTGCCGGCAATCGCAATGCCGTAGCGAAAGCGCATCAGCTCGGCCAGCATCTCGGCTCGGCGCACCACAGGAATCCGGTGTTCGTGCGCGTAGACCAGTTCCGGGTTGTCGGCCTTGACCGCGGTCGACACGACCACGACATCGGCCCCGACCGCGTTCTCGGCGCGATGGCCGAAACTGATCGTCGCGCCGAGGGCGGCCAGACGCTGCGTCACCGCGCCGTCCTTCAGATCAGTTCCACTGACGACGTAACCCAGATTGATCAGCACTTCGGCGATACCGGCCATGCCGGAACCGCCGATGCCGAGCATGTGAATCCGGCGCACACGGCGCATCGGCCGCGTCATCAGGGCTTCGAGTGTGTCGCTCATGCGCGTGCTCCTCCGGCGCAGCGCAGACAGGCGTCGGCGATACGCGCGGTCGCGTCGGGCCACGCCGTTCCGCGCGCAGCCTCGGCCATGCGCCGCAAGCGTTCGCGATCGCCCAGCAGCTCTCGCAACTGGCTCGCCAGCCGGGCCGGCGTCAGCTCGGCTTCCTGAATCATCACCGCGGCCCCCGCGCCAACCAGATAGGCGCCGTTACGGGTCTGGTGGTCGTCGACCGCGTACGGAAACGGCACCAGTACGCTGGCTACACCGGCTGCACTGAGCTCCGCCACGGTGGACGCGCCGGAGCGGCATACCACCAGGTCGGCCCAGGCCATCGCTGCCGGCATGTCATCAATGAAAGCGTCGATCTGCGCCTCGACGCCGGACTGGCGATACGCCGCCTGCGCCACGTCGAGCGTGCGCCCGGCCTGATGCCGCACCAGCGGCCGTTCGACCGGCGCCAGCAACGCCAGCGCCTCGGGCACCCGCAGGTTCAATGCCTTGGCACCCTGGCTGCCGCCGATGACCAGCACACGCGGCTCACCGTCGTGGGCGAGACGCTGCTGCGGTTGCGGCAGCGCGATGAAGCCTTCGCGCACCGGGTTGCCCACAGCAACACCTTGCTCGAAGGTATTGGGAAAGGCCTGCAGCACACAGCGCGCGATCCGGCTGAGCAGGCGATTGGTCATGCCCGGCGCTGCGTTCTGTTCGTGGATCACCAGCGGCGTGCGCAGCAGCCATGCCGCGACGCCGCCAGGACCGGCCGCGAAGCCGCCCATGCCGAGCACCGCTTGTGGACGTTGCCGCCGCAGCACGGCCACGGCCTGCATGACCGCGCGGATCAGCAGCAGCGGTGCCGTCAGCAGTTTGCGCGCGCCCTTGCCGCGCAGGCCGCTGACGCGCACGAATTCGATCGGGAAACCGTGCGCCGGCACCACGCGCGCTTCAAAGCTGTCCGGCGCACCCATCCACACGATCTGATGACCTTGCGCACGCAGATAGTCGGCGACGGCCAAGGCCGGATACACATGCCCGCCGGTTCCGCCCGCCATGATCAGCAGTTTCATGACGGATCCTCCGCAGAGGTCACGCCGAACGCGGCGGCACGGTTTTCGTAGTCGACACGCAGCAGCAGCCCGAGCATTGCGCAGACGGTCAGCAGCGAGGAGCCGCCATAACTGATCAGCGGCAAGGTCAGACCCTTGGTCGGCAGCAGACCCATGTTGACCGCCATGTTGATCAGCGCCTGCAAGCCGATCCAGCCGCTCAAACCATAGGCCAGATAGGCCGAAAACAGGCGCCCATCGACCTCGGCCGTGCGTGCGATCGCAAAGCCGCGCCAGATGATCACCGCAAACAGCAACATCAGAATTGCGATGCCGACCAGCCCCATTTCCTCGGCGAAGATGGCGAAAATGAAGTCGGTGTGCATTTCAGGCAGGTACAACAGTTTCTGCACACTGTTGCCCAGACCGACGCCGGCCCAGTCGCCGCGACCGACCGCAATCAACGACTGTGCAAGCTGCCAGCCGCCGTTTTCGACGTCGGCCCAGGGATCGGTGAAATTCAGCAGGCGTCGCAGCCGATACGGCGCGGCCACGGCGATCAGGCCCAGCCCCATAACTGCCAGCAGCAGCACGCCGGCGTAATAGCCGAGCCGCGCACCGCCCAGGAACAACATCAGAAACACTACGCCGAGCAGGATCGCGGTCGCACCAAAGTCCGGCTCGGCCAGCAGCAGCGCGCACGGCAACAGCAGCGCCGCAACCGGCACGATCAGTCCCTTGGGGCTGTGCTGCAACACCACCTGACGCCGGGTGATGTAGCCGGCGACAAACATGATCAGCGCCAGGCGCACCGGCTCGGACGCCTGCAGGCGAAACACCCCGAGGTCGACCCAGCGCCGTGCGGCGTTGACCGTTACCCCGATACCCGGGATCAGCACCATCACCAGCAAGAACAGCGAAAAGAAGTACAGCCAGCGACTGCTGCTCTGCCACTGGCGCATCGGCACGCAGTACATCACGAAGCCCAGACTGACGCCGAGCCCAACAAACAACAGCTGCCGATAGAAAAAGTAGAACGGCTCGCCGGTGATCTTCTCCGCCTGAGCCACCGACGCCGATGCGACCATGATCAGGCCCCAGGCCAGCAGGGCAGCGCTGGCGCCGCACAGCCAGGCGTCGAGTCCGAAGCGCGCCTGCGGCATCGGCAGACGCAGATCCAGTTGACCCAGATGCGGCAACTGCAGACTTGGCAGATTCATGCGAGCGCTCCAACCATCGCGCGGAACTGGTCGCCGCGGTCCACATAGCTGCGGAACTGATCGAAACTGGCGCAGGCCGGAGACAGCAGTATCTGGTCGCGCGGCTGCGCCAGAACCCGCGCGCGCGCCAATGCTGCCGCCATATCTGGTTCGTGATAGACCGGCAATGCACCGGACACATCGGCTTCGATCCGTGCGGCGTCCTCGCCGTAGACAATCGCCGCCCGCCCCTTGCGAGCCAGCGCAGCGCGCAACGGCACAAACGACTGACCCTTGCCCTGCCCGCCGCCGAGCCAGACGATCGGCGCCGGCAGGCCATTGAGCGCAGCCAGCGTCGAACCGACGTTGGTGCCCTTGGAATCGTTGAAATAGCGCACGCCATCGAGCTCACGCACGAACTCACAGCGATGGGGAAGACCTCGAAATTCGCGCAGCGCCTGCAAACACGCTGCGCGCTCGATTCCCGCCGCCTGCGCCAACGCCAGTGCAGCCAGTGCGTTGCTCAGATTGTGCAGACCGAAGATCCGCAGTTCGGAACTGTCCAGCATGAAACTGCGCGTCGCGTCGGTCAGCGCATCGCCATCGTCATGGTGCAGCACACCGTACTGCAGCGGCTGCGCAGGCGTGTCGATTCCGAAACTGATCGCGCGCGGCTGAGCAGCAGCGGGCAGCATCGCCATCACCTGCGGATCATCGCGGTTGATCACGGCGACATCGCAGTGCTCGAAGATGCGCGCCTTGACCGCGGCGTAGTGCGCCATTGTGTGATGGCGGTCCAGATGGTCCTGCGACAGATTCAGCACCGTCGCTGCGACGCAGTGCAGGTGCTGTGTGGTCTCCAGCTGGAAACTCGACAGCTCCAGCACGTAGAGCTCCACGTCGTCTGCGAGCAGGTCCAGCGCAGGCGTCCCCAGATTGCCGCCGACCGCTGCGCGCAAACCCGCTGCGCGCGCCATTTCGCCAACCAGCGTGGTCACGGTCGATTTGCCGTTGGAGCCGGTGATGCCGATCACTGGCGCGCGCGCGGCGCGCGCGAACAGTTCGACATCGCCCACGATCTCGATACCCGCCTGCTGCAGGCTGACCACGAATGGCTCATCCAGTGCGACGCCAGGGGAAAGCACGGCCAGCGTTAACTGTGTCAGCGGTTGTGGCGCCGAAAAGCGCCCGAGGTGAAATTCGACTGATGGAAACTGCGAGCGCAATTCATCAATGCCCGCTGGAGCCTCGCGCGAATCGGTGACAACCAGATCCGCACCACACGCCGCAAGGTAGCGCAGCGCCGAAGTTCCGGACACGCCCAGACCGACGACCAGCACCCGCTGACCGCCATACAGGCGGCCGTCGCGGCGGGTGGTTTCTAAGCTGGGCGTAGCAGGTGTCATCAGCGCGCCTCCGCATAACCGCGGCAAATCGGCACGCAGCACAAGGTCGGCACCGTGCGCTGATTCCCGGCTGCAGCCCCGCCCGGGCGCGCGAAATCGTGGAG
>JBFFJL010000102.1:0-10430 GCA_041555955.1 Nevskiaceae bacterium | reverse complement strand
GCTGGAGCAGGCCTGCAAGACGCCTGACGCCGTCAGCAGCGGCAACAGCGACGTCACTCAGGGCTTGAAGTTATTGTCTCAATTTATTGATTTAAATAAATTAAGACGAAAAAACACTTCCTTACATCCGCGTCAAGGACTCTGACGACTACCGTCAGAGATAGCGCCAGCGCTGGCCGTCCTTGGAGTCTTCAATCAGCACGCCGCGTGCCTTCAACTCGTCGCGGATGCGATCGGACTCGGCCCACAGCTTATTGGCGCGGGCGTCGGCACGCTGCGTTAGCAGGGCTTCGATCTCATCGGCGCCCGGACGATCACCGTCCTGTTCGGGGCTCCACGCGAACCAGGCCTCCGGTGCCTGCTGCAACAGACCCAGCAACTGACCGGCATCGAGCATCTGCGCCTTCAGCCGTGCCTTGTCGGCCGGATCGGTGGCCTTGTTGGCGCTGCGCGCCAGCTCGAACAGCTCGGCCAACGCCATCGGCGTGTTGAGGTCATCTTCAAGCGCGGCGATGAAAGCCTCCGGCGCGCCGACGCCGACCGCGGGCGCAACGTCGCCCAGATCGCGCAGCGCACCATAGAGGCGGTCGAGCTTCTTGCGCGCCTCGCCGATCACTTCGTCGGTCCAGTCGATCGGCTGACGGTAATGGCCAGTCAGCAGCACCAGACGCATGGCCTCGCCCGGCAGAATCTTCAGCAGCTCGTGGACCAGCAACACGTTGCCGACCGACTTCGACATTTTCTGACTGTCGACGTTGAGAAAGCCGTTGTGCATCCAGTAGCGCGCAAAGGTCTTGCCACCGTGCGAGCAGGTCGATTGCGCGATCTCGTTCTCGTGGTGCGGAAACACCAGATCGATGCCGCCACCGTGGATGTCGATGGTTTCGCCCAGCAGCGCCTCGGCCATCGCCGAGCATTCAATGTGCCAGCCGGGGCGACCGCGACCCCAGGGCGAATCCCAGCCCGGTTGCTCATCGGTCGAGGGTTTCCACAGCACGAAGTCGCCAGCGTGCTTCTTGTACGGCGCGACTTCGACGCGCGCGCCGGCCATCAGCGCCTGTTCGTCGCGCTTGGACAGCTTGCCGTAGCCGTCGTAGCTCAGTGTGTGAAACATCACGTGGCCCTTGGCCTCGTAGGCGTGTCCACTGTCGATCAGGCGCTGGATCATCGCGATGATCGTCGGAAGATGCTCGGTCACGCGCGGCGCGAAATCGGTGGGCTGCACACCCAGCGCCGCCATGTCTTCGAGATAGATTTTCTCGTAGCGCTGCGCGATCACGCCGATCTCGACACCTTCCTTGGCTGCCGCGGCGTTGATCTTGTCGTCGATGTCGGTGATGTTGCGGACGTAGACGACCTCCGGATAGCGCCGTCGCAACACGCGCGCCAGCACGTCGAACACCACCGCCGGTCGCGCGTTGCCGATATGCGCGTAGCTGTAGACGGTCGGCCCGCAGACGTACATCGTCACCCGCTGCGGATCGAGCGGAACGAATGCTTCCTTGTGACCGGTCAAAGTGTTGTGCAACTGCATCGGGCGGCATCCATCGCGAAAAACGCGCGAAGGATACCGTAGCTTGGGCTGCACCGAAGGCCCGCCACTGACTTGCGGCTCTACCGCAACACACAGGCTTCGCCTCCGGCCCGGCACCAGGTGACCGATTCCGACTGGCTATCCGCCTACTGCGTCTGCCCAGCCGCCGCCCAGCGCCTTGACCAGCTGCGCACTGGCGTTGAGCTGGCTCAGCTGCGCCTGCACCAGACTGTCCTCGGCGCTGAGCTGGGTGCGCTGGCTGTCCAGCAGGGTCAGCAGATCGATCGCGCCAGCGTCATAACGGATGCGCGCCAGCCGATACGCCTCGCGCGCCTGTTCCGCCGTCTGCGCCAGCAGCTCGGTTCGTGTGCGGCTGGTAGTCAGCAGCGATAGGCTGTCCTCGACTTCCTGCAGGCTGGTCAGCACCGTCTGGATATAGGTTTCGGCCATGGTCTGCCGGCTTGCCTCGGACAGTTCGATCTGCGCACGCAGGCGTCCGCCGCTGAAGATCGTCTGCGCCAGCGATGCGGCCAGCGACGCCACTGTGGTGGAGCCGCCACTGATCAGGCCGGCGGCGGTGGCCGAAGCCGACAGGTCCAGGCTCGGCAGCAGGGCCGCGCGCGCGGCGCCGATGTCGGCATTGGCCGCGACCAGCTGCGCCTCGGCCACGCGGATATCCGGACGCCGCAGCAACAAGGCCGACGGCTGACCCGGATTGATTGCCGGCAGGCTCAGCTCGGTCAGCGATGCGCCATTGACGTCGAAGCCCTGCGGCACCTGCCCGAGCAGCACTGCCAGCGCATGCCGGGTCTCGTTGACGCTCTGCTGCAGCCCGGGAATCTGCGCCTGAATGCCCAGCAGGGTCGTCCGCTGCTGCGCCACGTCCAGCGCGGTTGCCGCGCCGTTGTCGAAGCGCACCTGCACCAGGCGCATCAACTCCTGCGCCGCGTCGAAATTGCGCTGCGCAATGACCAGACGATCGCGCAGCGACAGCAGCTGGAAATAAGCGGTGGCGACGTCCGCTTGCAGCACCAACGCCACCGAATCGCGGTTATAGCGGCTGGCCGCGAGCGTGGCATCGGCGGCCGTCGCTGCGGCACGATTGGCGCCCCACAGATCCAGCTCATAGGCAATCGAGACACCCGCCTGCGCGTTTTCCGAAGTCGTCGTCTCGCCGTCCGCGCTGCGGCGGTCGCGTCCCGCCGAGGCATTCAAACCCGCGCTGGGCAGCAACGCCGAATGCGCACTCCGCAAAGAGGCACGCGCCTGCTCGATACGGCTGACCGCAGCCGCCAGCTCGTGGTTGGCGTCCAGCGCCTGCTGCATCAGCTGGTCCAGCTCGTCGCTGTGGTAGCTCAACCACCACTGCGCCGCAGGCGCCTGCGCGATGCTGGCATCGGCGTTTGCATCGGCGGTCTCCCACTGCTGCGGCTGCGGCGCGTCCGGGGTCGGATAGCTTGGGGTCAGACTGCAGGCGGAAAATCCCGGCAGCGTTCCGATCAGCAGGCAGGTGATGATTCGGGTTCGGTTCATAGGGCTCATTCCGAAGACAGCGCGACCACCGGATCCATATGCGCGGCCTTGCGTGCCGGCAGATAGCCGAAGATCAATCCGGTTGCGAACGCGGAACTGAAAGCCAGCACCGCAGGTAACGTGGTGAACGCGACGTTGGTTCCGAAGGCCCCGAGCACCATGCCGGTTGCGAAGCCCAGCGCCACGCCGATCGCACCCCCGATGCCGCAGACCACCAGAGCCTCGGTATTGAACTGCAGCAGGATGTTGCTGCGTCGGGCGCCGGTGGCCATGCGCAGGCCGATCTCGCGCGTACGTTCGGTGACGTTGACCAGCATGATGTTCATCACGCCAATTCCGCCGACCAGCAGCGAAATTGCCGCGACCGCGCCGAGCATCACCGTCAGCGTGTTCTGCGTCGACGCCACGGTTTCCATCAGCGAGGTGGTGCTGCGCACCTGGAAGTCCTCGGTGCCGTGGCGCTGCAGCAACAGACGCTCGATCGCAGCCTGGGTCGCGTCGGACTGGTCAGCGGACACAATCTTGACGTTCAGGGAGCTCAGATAGCGCTTGCCGAACAGGCGGATGAAGCCGGTCGACAACGGGACCAGGGCTACATCGTCCATGTCCGAGCCAAAGGCATTGGCGCCCTTGGGCTCAAGCACACCGATCACCTCGAACGGCACATTGCCGACCAGAACATAGCGTCCGATCGGAGTGCCGCCATCGGGAAACAGATTGCTCGCTACGGTCTTGCCGAGCACCGTGACCGCGGCGTAGCCATCGACATCGTCCTGATTGATGAAGCTGCCGGCGGCCATCTTCCAGTCCTGGGTCAACTGATAATCCGGCCACACGCCGTAGACCGTGGTGCGGTAGTCGACGCTGCCGTAGCGCAGGGTCGCACTGCTGCGCCGCTCCGGAGAAACAGAACCGACATTGTCCAGTTCGATGACCGCTTTGGCATCTTCCGGCACCAATGTTGCCAGGTCGCCGCTGGGGCGTTGCCCGGGCGCTCCGGGGCGGACCAGCAGCAGATTGCTGCCCATCGCCTGGATGCGCTCAAGAATGTTCTGCTTGCTGCCGTTGCCGATTGCCAGCATCGTCACCACTGCGGCCACGCCGATGACAACGCCCAGCAAGGTCAGCGCACTGCGAAACAGATTGGCGCGCAGTGAACGCAGGGCCATCTTCACTGCCTCGGCCAGATCCGGCAGCCAATGCGGATGCCTGGCACCCCCTGGTGCCTGATAGACCGCATCGCCCGCTGCGGCAACCGCGCCGGTGTCCTCGATCATCCGACCGTCCATGAGCTGGATCGTGCGCTGCGCGTGCGCGGCGACGGCGGGATCGTGCGTGATCAGAATGATGGTATGACCTTCGGCGTGCAGCCCCGACAGCAGTGCCAACACTTCGGCGCCGCTGCGGCTGTCGAGCGCGCCGGTCGGTTCGTCAGCCAGAATCACCTCGGCGCCATTCATCAGCGCTCGCGCGATCGACACGCGCTGCTGCTGACCGCCCGACAGCTGATTGGGCTTGTGTTCGCTGCGATCGCCGAGCCCCAGCTGCGTCAAAAGCTGCTGCGCGCGCTCGAGTCGCTGCATCTTGCTGCGTCCGGCGTAGATCGCCGGCAGTTCGACGTTCTCCACCGCGCTGACCGAGGCCAGCAGGTTGTAGCGCTGAAACACGAAGCCGAAAGTATCCCGACGTAAGGCCGCAAGATCGTCCGGCGCCAGCTGCGCAACGTCTGCACCGCGCACGCGATAGTGACCATGGCTCGGGCGGTCCAGACAGCCGAGGATGTTCATCAAGGTCGACTTGCCCGACCCGGACTGGCCGATGATCGACACAAACTCACCGGCATGAATGTCGAGGCTGACATGATCCAGCGCACGCACCTCGGTCTCACCGTTCGGATAGACCTTGCTGACGTTGTGCAGGCTGATCAGCGGCGCATCGGCAGCCGTCATGTTCGGGCTCATCGCAGCGTCGCTCACAGGCGCGGCATCATCGGCGTACGACCGCCGCTGCGCTGTCCAGATCCACTGGTCGCTGAAGCCGCGACCGTTGCATCAACGATGACCTTCTCATCTACCCGCAATCCGGAAACGACCTGCGCCGTCGTCCGGTTGGCGACGCCGATCTGGACCTGACGCGGCTCCGGACCCTGTTCGGTCAGTACCGTCGCCCGGTACATCTCAGGCCCTGCCGCCGGATCGAGCGTCAGCGCGCTGAGCGCCACCAACGGCACGTCCTTGGCCTGGCCCAGCATGAAGAACACCTGCACCGTCATTGACGGCAGCAGCAGCTGTTCGGCGTTATCGACGTCGATCAGCACGTTGTAGAGAACCACATCGTTCTCGGTTTCCGGTGTCGGCTGCACCTGCCGCACGATGCCCTGCCAGCGGCGACCGGCCATTCCCAGCGTGGTGAAGTACGCCGCCATGCCCGGCTTGACCTTGTTGACGTCGGCTTCGGCGACCTGCGCCCACACCGTCATCACATCGAGATTGGCCACCTGCACGATCACCGGCGCCGATTGCGTGGCGTTGACGGTCTGCCCCTCAAGACTGGTCTGCGATACCACGGTGCCGTCCATCGGCGCATAGATCTTGGTGTAGCCGAGGTTGGCCAGATTGCCCTGCAGGGTGGCCTGGGACGCTTCGATCTGCGCCTTCAGCGCAGCGACCGACGCTTTCGCGACCTTGGCGCTGGCCTGCAGTTGTTCGACGGTGTCCTGACTGACCGCGCGCTCTGCGAGCATGCGTTGATTGCGCGCCAGCTGCTGCTGCGCCAGTTCCTGTTCGGCCTGCTTCTGCATCAACTGCGCACGCAGACTCTGCAGACTCGCGCGATCGTTGCGCACCGTCGATTCGTAGCGCGTCGGATCGATCTCGGCGATCAGGTCGCCCTTGGACACGCGATCGCCGATCTCGACATGCACCTTCTGCAACTGCCCGGACACCTGCGTGCCGACGTCGACGTACTCCTTGGGCTGCAGCGCGCCGACCGCTGTCACGGTCTTCTCGATATCCCCGCGCTCAACCGTGACCGTGATGCGCTGCGTCTGCGGCGAACTGTTCATCCCCCGCCACAGCAGCACCGCAACGACGACGGCAACCATCGCCAGCACCAGCGCCCAGAGCCAGGGTCGGCGCGTGCGCGTCTTTGCAGGTTTCACCGAGGGGCCGCTGTCATTCATCGAAACGCTCGTCCGGGTCTGATGGGAATGCCGCCCAGACTGCGCCATGAATGTGAAGCGATTTTGGAGAAACTGTGGAATCGGACCCCACCACCTTGTCAGCGCCACGGATTCGCCGCCAAATAGCGTCAGACCTCACCCCCTCCGCACGACGCCGCATGAGATTCGGCATCACCGCCAAACTGTTCGTCACCATCGTCGCGACCAGCGTCCTGATCGCGATTGCGGTGGGCGCGGCTGCGCGTTTCAATTTTTCGCGCGGATTCCTGGGCTATCTGAACGATCAGGGCGTGGAGCGCATGGAGGGGCTGCTGCCTGCCCTGGCCAGCCGCTATCGCGAACACGGCAGCTGGGCCTTCATCCAGGATAATCCACGCGCGTGGTTTCATCTGCTGCGCCCAGCTGCGCCCGAAAGCGCTGAACCACCGGGCCGCATGTCGCGCATGGGCACTTTTCCGAACTCCGACCTGACCGGCTTTGGGCTGCGTCTGGCCTTGCTCGACCAACAGCACCAATGGGTCGTCGGAAACACCGATGTCGGCACCGATGCGATCCAGCGCGCGGTCGTCGTCGACGGCCGCGCGGTCGGCTGGCTGGCACTGATCCCGATTCAGCGCGTCACCGGTGCCGCTGACCTGCGCTTTCAGGAACAGCAGCTGACCGCCACCTGGGTCATCATCGGTCTCGCCGTCCTGTTGGCCGCTGGCACTGCGATTCTGCTGGCGCACACTCTGCTGTCGCCGATCAAGCGGCTGGCTGCGGCGACCCATCAGCTCGCCGGCGGCGACTACGCCAACCGCGTGGCGATCAGCTCCAGCGACGAGATCGGCGGACTGGCCGAGGACTTCAACCGCCTTGCGCACGCGCTGGAACGCAACGAACGCATGCGCCGCGCGTTCATGGCCGACATCTCGCATGAACTGCGCACACCGCTGGCGGTGCTGCGCGCCGAACTTGAAGCGCTGGAAGACGGCGTGCGTCCGCTGGATGCCGAAGCGGTGCACGGGCTGCAGCTCGGCGTCGAGACGCTGAACAAGCTGGTGGACGATGTCTATGCGCTGTCGTTGTCGGACGTTGGGGCACTGACCTACCGCATGGCCGCGGTCGATCTTGGCAGCTTGCTGCAGGAACTGCTGCGCGGCTTCGAGGACCGGTACGCGGAGAAGCGCATCCTGGTCGATATCGACATCGCGACGCCGCCGCCCACGGTGCGTGGCGATCGCAGCCGTCTGCGCCAGCTGCTGAGCAATCTGCTGGAAAACTCTGTGCGCCACACCGCCGACGGCGGGCGCCTGCACGTCAGTTGCCACAGCGAAAGCGCAACTGCCGTGCTCGATTTCCAGGACTCGGCACCCGGCGTACTGGAGGCTGAACTGCCGCGGCTGTTCGAACGTTTCTATCGAGCCGAGGACGCCAACACGTCGGATGCCCGCGGCGCAGGCCTTGGCCTGGCGATCTGCCGCAATATCGCTGAAGCGCACAACGGCGCCATCGAAGCGCTGCCGTCAGCGCTGGGTGGATTGCGCATTGTGCTGCGCCTGCCACTGGACACCCCCACGTGAGCACTGCCTCGACAGAACCTGGCGCGCGCGTGCTGATTGTTGAAGACGAATCACGCCTCGCCACGGTGCTGCGGGATTATCTGATTGGTGCCGGCTTCGATGTCGAATGGATCAGTAACGGCCTGGACGTGGTCGCTGCCGTGCGACGCACACCGCCGCAACTGATCCTGCTCGACCTGATGCTGCCGGGCCGCGACGGACTCGACATCTGCCGTGAGCTGCGCGGCTTTACCGATGTCCCGATCGTCATGGTGACCGCGCGCGTCGAGGAGATCGACCGTCTGCTGGGTCTGGAACTCGGCGCCGACGACTACATCTGCAAGCCGTACAGCCCGCGTGAAGTGGTCGCAAGAGTTCGGGCGATTCTGCGCAGGACGCGCCGCGACGACGCCGCGACCGGCAGCGGCGTTCATATCGACGAGTCGTTGCATCGAGCGAGCTACAACGGTTTCGCGCTGGACCTGACACCGGTTGAGTTCCGCCTGCTGAAAACGCTCACGGCCGGACAGGGTCGCGTCTACTCAAGGGCGCAGCTGCTGGATCAGCTCTATGCCGATCACCGTGTCGTCACCGATCGCACCGTCGACAGTCACATCAAGAACCTGCGCCGCAAGTTGCAGGCAATCTGCCCCGAATGTGAACCGATCCGTTCGATCTACGGTGTCGGCTACACCTTCGACGCCTGAATCGGGACGCCTAGGCGAGCACCGCCATCAGAAGAATTCCGACACTGAACCCGAGGGCAAATCCGCTCAGCCCCCAGGTGTAGCGCCGCTTCAGGCGTTTACGACCCGTTACTGGATCAAAATAGAACAGCGGCACCGTGTCACCTCAGTGTGTGCTTCGCCTTGCCAGGCGATATTTCGAGCAAATCGCGTGCCGGACGGATGGCGGTTCGCACATCGGCTTCAAAGCCTCGGGCCATGCACTGCCGGCGGAGTATGCTTTGACGATATTTCACGCTTTCGATCACCCGCATGGCTGACTCCGCACCACCCCGGCATCACACGGCACGCGGCTTTCGCAACAATCATTCGAGCGATAGCCATGGCGGCTTCGACGCGCTGCGCTGGCTGCCGTCGTTCCTGCTCAAGCCCTACCGCAAGGTGCAGTTTCCGTTGCATCGGCCCGCCGTCGAGCAGCTGCGCACCAATCGGACACAGGACCAGCTGACCTGGATCGGACATTCAAGCTTTCTGCTGCAACTGGCCGGCCGCAATCTGATCACCGATCCGCATTTCAGCCGGCGCGCATCGCCGATGCAGTTCGCCGGCCCACTGCGCTACACACCGCCAGCAATGTACGCGGACGAACTGCCGCCATTGGATCTGGCGCTGATTTCGCACGACCACTACGACCACCTGGATGAAGCCAGCGTGATCGCGCTGGCGCGGCATCATCCGCCGCTGCAGTTTGTGGTCCCGCTGGGACTCAAAGCCTGGTTCCGACGCCGGCGCATCGAACGCGTGATCGAACTCGACTGGTGGCAATCGGCCGAGGTCTGCGGCCTGCGCGTGCACGCGGTGCCGGCGCAGCACTTCTCCGGACGCAGCGCCAACGATCGCAACAAGACCCTGTGGTGCGGCTTTGTCGTTGAAGCTCTGGCGACGCCGGTCCCACGACGCGTGCTGTTCGCCGGCGACACCGGCTACTCGGCGGATTTCGCCGACATCGGCGCACGCTTCGCACCGATCGATCTGGCGCTGCTGCCGATCGGCGCCTACGAACCGCGCTGGTTCATGCACGCGATGCACATCAATCCGGACGAAGCGGTCAAGATCCATCAGGACATCGGCAGTCGCCAGTCAGTGGCGATGCACTGGGGGACGTTCCGGCTGACCGAGGAGCCGCTGGACGAACCACCGCATCGTCTGCGCCGCGCGCTGGATGAGGCTGGCATCTCGCATCACCAGTTCTGGGTGATGCACCACGGTGAAACACGTCCGCTGTTCACTGCGTAGACGTGGTACGCAAGCGCAACGTCTGCAACTGCTGTTGGCGCTGCTGCGCCGGCTCGCTTGACAAGGCTTCAGCCGCCGCATAGAAACGTGGCCAGTCGCGCCCTGCCTCATCAAACAGCGCGGCAAACGCCGGCAGATCCTCGTCGTACAAGCCAAACGGCAACAGCTTGGCGTTGTTCAGCGTGCCTTCGGCAAACCAGGCGTCGTAGCGTGGATCGCCGCCCCATTCCTGATCGCGCAGCTGCGCGTAATCGGTGCGCAGCTGAGAGAACGCCTCCGCCTTGCGCGTGCGCGTCAGCGCTTCGCTGGCCCCTCTGGCGTAAACGCCGTCCAGCGCTTCGCGCGTGCGCACGATCAAATCGGCGAATTGCTGGGCGCGGTGTCGGGCATCCGCGGCCGGTGCATCGATCTCGGGATGCGCCGACAGATACTCGCGCAGCCCCTGGTCCTCGACGAATGCGGCAAACGACTCGTTGAAACGGGTGTCGTCCTTGACGTAGAGCTTCTGATGCGCAAGTTCGTGGAACAAGGTGCCGATCAGCGTCGCGTCGTTCCAGCGCATCATCGTGTTGGTCACCGGATCGTCGAACCAGCCCAAGGTCGAGTACGCCGGCACGCCGCCGACATAGACATCGTTTCCCTGCGCCGCCAGCCTGGCG
>JBFFJL010000101.1:0-10450 GCA_041555955.1 Nevskiaceae bacterium | reverse complement strand
TTCGCGCAGCGCCTGTGAATGGGATACCGATGCGGACGCGCCAGTACCGGGCATCTTCGGCCCGTCACATCTGCCGACCCTGCAGCGCGACGACTGGGTCGCCAACAACAATGACTCCTACTGGCTGACGCATCCGGACCAGCCGATCACTGGCTACGCTCGCATCATCGGCGACGAAGGCACCGAACGCAGCTTCCGCACGCGGCAGTCGATCGTGCAGGTGCAGCGCCGCCTCGACGGCAGTGACGGTCTCGGCGGCACGGGCTTCACGATCCCGCTGCTGCAGCAGATCGGCCTGTCGGCACAGGTGCGCACGGCGGAACTGGGACTGTCGAATGTTCTCAATGAGATCTGTCCGTCGGCCACGGGCGATGAGGCCGCCGCCTGCGCCGCGCTGGCGCAGTGGGACGGCACCGCCAATCTGGATTCGATCGGCGCGCACGTCTGGCGCGAATTCTGGTACGCGCTGAACAGCGGCGACCGCGGTGGCAGCTACTGGCGTGTGCCGTTCGACGTCGCCGATCCGGTCAACACCCCGCGCGACCTGGACGCCGGCGCCAGTGCCGTCACCACCGCGTTCAGTGCCGGCGTCGCCGCGGTCAAGGCCTCCGGCTTTGCCTTCGACGCACCGTTGGGCCAGATCCAGCATCCCTGCTGCATCCTCAACGATATTCCAATCTTTGGCGGCCAATTCTACGAAGGCGCGTTCACCATCGCCGACTCGCAGCCGCTGTCATCAAACGGATACGAGGTCGAATACGGCAACAGCTATATCCAGAGCGTGACCTGGGACAACGACGGCGTTGCCGCCTGGGCCTTCGTGACCTACTCCGAGTCGACCGATCCAGCCAATCCGCATTTCGACGACTACACCCGCGAATATTCGGCCAAGCGCTGGAAGCGCCTGCCGTTCACGCCGGCACAGATCCAGGCCGACCAGCTCGAGCACTACACGCTGAGCGAATAGCCGCCACGCACGCCGCGCTCAGCCGAACACGACCATGTTCTGACGGCTGAGCGCGGCGGCGCGACCATCCGGCCCCCAGAGTATGCCGCCCTGGCTGGTGTATCCGTTGGCCGCGGCGTCGAGGCGCGCGTCCATGCGCCAGCCCTGCAGCGGCAGCGACTGCAGTTCGTCGTTGAGAAATTCGATCATCCAGGTCATCGAACTGCCGGCAGCCGGCGTGCGCAGATGCGACAGACCGATCGGCGGAATGTAGTCGGCCAGCGCCAGGACATGCGCCTCGCTGGCGCTGACCCCTTCGCGCTCATGCATCGACAACTCGACGATGCTCTCGATGGATGCCGCTCCGCTGAACGGCAACCCGCCGCGCAGCCAACGCGCCGAGAAGTAACGGGTGAAATCGGGTGTTATGCCAGGCACGAAACGAAACGCAATCGCGCCGGCGTCGTCGACCGGCGGCCGCTGCGGTTGCACCACGACCTGCGATGGACGTGGCGAACCGAAGATTCCGACCATCAGGCACAAAGTCTGCTGTGCTTCATCCAACAGTCGCGCTTCAACATGGGTCGCGCTACGTCCAGTGCGCAGTACTTGCGCGCGCGCGCGAACCTGGCCGGTGGGCACCGGCGCCATGAAGGTCGCTTGCAGTGTGCGCAGCGGCACTTCGGCGGACACCTGCGCCCGCATCGCCGCCAAGCCGATCGCCGCCTGCAGGCCGCCGAACACGCTGCGCCCTTGCGACCACTCGTCGCCCACGTCGACCACAGCCGTGCCCGCATTTACGCGCAGCGATGCCATCACCTCGGAAAACTGCATGCTGATTCCATCCCTGCCATCAACGAAGACCCCGCCGCGCTCTGCGGCCGAGCATAGATTCACGCGATGGTAGCCAAAGCGGGTCGGCGCCGTTCGCGGAACTGCAGTACGAGCGAGTAGATCACCGGCAGCACCAACAGGCATAGGATCGTGGTGGTCACCATGCCGCCGACCATCGGCACTGCAATACGCTGCATGATTTCTGAACCCGTGCCCTGCCCCCAGAAGATCGGCAGTAACCCGCCGATGACTGCCGCGGCGGTCATCGCGATCGGACGAACGCGTTCCGCCGTGCCATGCAACGCTGCCTCACGGATTTCCTCGATGCGCAGTGCTCGATCCAAACCTTGTCGCTTCACGGCAATCGCGTGGTCGATAAACGTCAGGACCAACACGCCGATCTCGGCCGCCACCCCGGCCAAGGCAATGAAGCCCACCGCCACTGCGACCGACAGGTTGAAGCCGTAAGCCCACAGCATCCACACACCGCCGATCAGCGAGAACGGAATCGACAGCATCACCACCAACGGCGCGGCGATGTTGCGGAAGTTGAAGTACAGCAGCAGGAAGATAATGATCAGGGTCGCCGGCACCACCAGCTTCAAGCGCTGCATTGCGCGTTGCATGTATTCGAACTGCCCTGACCACAGCAGCGAGTATCCGTCTGGGATCTGCACCGTCTCAGCGATCACCTGTTTTGCACGCGAAACATAGCCCCCAATGTCGCTTCCCTGAATGTCGATATAGACCCAGGCATTGGGGCGCGCGTCCTCACTCTTGATCGCCGGCGGACCACGATGCAACTTGAGATCGGCCAACAGCGACAACGGAATCTGCGCGCCCGACGGTGTCGGCACAAGCACCCGCTTGAGTGCTTCTGGATTGTCGCGCAGCTCGCGTGGGTAGCGCAGGTTCACCGAATAACGCTCCAGCCCCTCGACGGTATGGGTCACGTTCATGCCGCCGATCGCAGTCTCGATGACGTCCTGTACGTCGCCCACCGTGAGACCGTAACGTGCGGCCTGCTCGCGATTGATGTCGAAGTCGAGGTAGTAGCCGCCGGCCGAACGGTCGGCATAGGCCGAAACCGTGTCCGGCATCTGCTTGAGCGCGCGTTCGATCTCTCCCCCGACACTTTGCAGCACCGTCAGGTCCGGTCCGGAGATCTTGATCCCGACCGGTGTCTTGATCCCCGTGGACAGCATGTCGATCCGCGTCTTGATCGGCATCGTCCAGGCATTGGCGAGACCAGGGAACTGGATCGCCGCATCCATTTCTTGCATCAGATCGTGCATGGTCTTGCCGGGATTGGACCACTGCTCACGGGGTTTCAGCCGTACCGTGGTCTCGATCATCGCTAGCGGCGCCGGATCGGTTGCCGTATCTGCTCTGCCGACCTTGCCGAACACGCTCGCCACCTCGGGGAAAGTCTTCAGGATTTTGTCGGTCTGCTGTAAAAGCTCCCTGGCCTTGGTGATCGAGATGCCGGGATAAGTCGTCGGCATGTACAGGATGTCGCCTTCGTCCAGCGGCGGCATGAACTCGGAACCCAGTCGGGCCAAGGGCCAGAGTGTTACCGTCAGCAATGCCGCAGCCAGGATGAGCGTGAGCCCTCGCCAGCGCATCGCCAGCTTCAACGCCGGGGCGTGCAGTCGATGCAGACCGCGATTGATCGGATTGCGCGCCTCCGGCAGTACGCCGCCACGGATCAGGTAGCCCATCAGCACCGGCGTCAGCGTGATCGCAAGCAGCGCCGACGCTGCCATTGCGTAGGTCTTGGTAAACGCCAGTGGCGAAAACAACCGGCCCTCCTGCGCCTGCAAGGTGAACACCGGCAGAAACGATACGGTGATGATCAGCAGCGAGTAGAACAGCGCCGGACCGACTTCGCGCGCCGCGGCATTGATCGCGCGCCAGCGCTCGGACGACAACAAGCGCCCCTCAGCATCGCGGGGTGCGCGCTCAAGATGCTTGTGCGCGTTCTCGATCATTACGATCGCGCCGTCGACCATCGCACCGACGGCGATGGCAATGCCTCCCAGCGACATGATATTGGCCGACAGCCCCTGTAGTCGCATGACCACGAAGGCGAGCAACACCCCAATCGGCAGGGTCAGGATCGCCACCAGCGCAGAGCGCACGTGCAACAGAAACACCACGCAGATCAAACTGACAACGATGAACTCCTCCAGCAACTTGTGCTGGAGGTTGTTGACTGCACTTTCGATCAAGGCCCCGCGATCGTAGACCGGCACGATTTCCACGCCGCTAGGTAGCCCGGACTTGAGCGCCTCAATCTTGTCGCGCACCGCCTGAATCGTCGCCAGTGCGTCTTCGCCGTAACGCATGATGACAACACCTCCGGCAACCTCGCCCTCGCCGTTGTACTCGGCAAGACCGCGCCGCAACTCCGGACCGAGATGCACCTGGGCCACATCGGCTAGCCGGATCGGCGTGCCATTGCCGTCACTGCCGACCGGAATCTTCCGCAGGTCGTCGATGCTCCTGATGTACCCGAGACCCCGCACCATGTATTCGGTCTCCGCCATCTCGACCAAGCGCCCGCCGACGTCGTTGTTGGAGCGCTTGATCGCCATGCGCACGTGCGACAGCGGGATTCCGTGAGCCGCCAGCGCATGGGGGTCAACCTCGACCTGATACTGTTTGACGTAGCCTCCGACAGAGGCCACCTCCGACACGCCCGGCACGGTCTGCAACTGATAGCGCAGGTACCAGTCCTGCAGCGAGCGCAACTGCGCAAGATCATGCTGTCCCGTCCTGTCCACCAGGGCATACTCGTAAACCCAGCCGACACCAGTGGCGTCCGGCCCCAGGGTCGGAGTGACCCCCTGCGGCAGACGGCTGCTGATGGTGTTCAGATATTCCAGCACGCGCGAGCGCGCCCAGTAGGTATCCGTGCCGTCCTCGAACAAGATGTAGACAAACGACAGTCCGAAAAACGAATAGCCACGCACGACCTTGGCGTGCGGCACCGCCAGCATGGCGGTGGTGAGCGGATAGGTGACCTGATCCTCGACTACCTGCGGGGCCTGGCCGGGATACTGCGTGAACACGATGACCTGTACGTCGGAAAGATCGGGAATTGCGTCCAGCGGCGTCGTGCGCAAGGCCCACAGGCCCGCCGCCAGCGTCAGCAGCGTGAAGATCACGACCAGCATGCGGTTGCGAATGGAACCATCAATGATGTTCTGGATCATGGGCAGCTCCTAGTGCGCGTGTGCCTGATTCACGGCAGACTGCACTTCCATTTCCTGAGTCGCATGCGGCGTGCCACGCGCCGGCATTGGCGCGTCCGTCATCTTGGCCACCGCCTCGCGGAGCTTGGACTCCGAATCAATCAGAAACTGACCCGACACCACCACCTGCTCGTCGCCATCAAGGCCGTCGAGGATCTGCACCTGACCATCGGCGCTGACTCCGGTTTTTACCTCGCGCGGTTCGAAACGACCGGGCCCGCTGGCAATGAAGACCAGCGCACGCGTACCGGAGAGCACTACAGCAGATTCCGGGATTGCCGCGGCCTCGGATGGATGGGAGGCTTGGAAGCTGACGTCGGCGTACATATCTGGCTTTAGACGTCCCTCGGGATTCGGAATCTGCAAACGCACCTTCTGCGTTCGCGTCTTGCCGTCGAGGTAGGGATAGACGTAAGCGACTTCGGCACGCAGCACCTGCCCGGGCAGGCTGCGGAATTGCAGCTGCGCGACATCCCCAGCCTGAATCCAGGGTACCTCGTCTTCGTAGAGGTCGGCGATGACCCAGACCGTGGACAGATCAGCAAAGCGGTACAGCTCAGTCTGCGCCGAAACGAACTGACCCTCACGCGCACCGACGTATTGCACGACACCGGTGGAAGGTGCGGTCAGTGTGATCTGACGCCGCACCTCGCCGCCGTTGCGCAGACGGCGAATTTCGAGTTCAGGCACGCCCAGTAACCGCAGGCGCTCGGCACTGCTTCGACTCAGCGCATGCGCCTGAGCGATGATTGCCTCCGGCGCGTTGTTCCCGAGATCCGCCTCACTGGCCAGCGCCAGACGGAACTCCTGCTCCGCACTGACAATCTGCGGCGAGTACAGCGTCAGCAGTGGCTGACCACGCTCAACCCGCTGACCGGTTTCGTTGACCACCAATCGCTCGACCCAACCGTCGCTGCGTAAATGCATGCGGACCAGTCCCTGCTCGTCGTACACGACACGCCCGACTGCACGGACCTTACGACTCAGTGCGATCCGCTGAACCGGCGCGAGCCGCACGCCCATGCTTTGCACGACCGCCGGATCGATCTCCACCGCTCCCGGCACCGAACTGCGGCTCCCGTCGGCATACACCGGGAGATAGTCCATGCCCATCTCGTCCTGTGCCGGCACCGGCGACGTCACCTCCGGATTCATTGGATTGCGATAGAACAGGATCCTTCCCTCGTCCGAAGTCGCGCCCACACCCTGCGCCAACGTCGGTGACTGCATTCGCCCCAACCAGAATCCCCCGACGGCCCCTATCATCAGTAACGCAGCTAGTCCTGCGAATGTTGTCCTACTCATCGAAATTCTCCGTGCCGACGGCGGCAGCCATCGAAGCCAACGCCTGCTGGGCCTGAGACAAAACGCGCCAGCGCTGCAATTCATAGTTGTAGAGGGTGACCTGCGTACGAATGAGGCTCAGAAAGTCGACCTTGCTGACCTGATAGCCCGCCAGCATCGCAGCCACCGCATGCGCGGTCTGCGGCAGAATGCCATCGTCCAGCAGAGCGAGCGCCCGCGTGGCGCGCTCGTAATCCGCCGCCGCCACAGCGATGTCGGCGTAGACGCGGTTGCGCATCTCGTTCAACTCTTGTTCGCTAGCCGCTGCTTCGCGGCCGCGCTGTATCACCAGCTGATCCTGCTTGCTTGAGGCGAACAGCGGCACGCTGAGGCTCAGCATCGCACTGACGAAATCGGTGCGCTCCGAGCCATCGCCGTTATAGCCCTGGCGTAATCCGTAGCTGGTTGTGACGCCGAACTCCGGCAGATACGCCTTGCGCGCCAAAGCCTGGGCGGAATGGGCTGCGTCCGATTGATGGCGGGCCTGCGCCAACAACGGTCGTTTACGATCGGCCCGTGCCTGCAATTCCAGAACTGAAGCGATCACCGGAAGGTTTGCGCCGTCGGTCTGCGACAGGTTCAGCGGAGTCTCCGCAGGCCGGCCCAGCAGTGCATTGAAGCGAGCCACGGCCGAGGCGCGCATGCCCTCGATGCCTATGGCCATGTCATACAGCCGAGAGAGCTCGACCTGTGCCAGTAGCACATCCTGCTGCAGACCCTGGCCAACTTCGTACTTGACCCGCGCGACGTCCACCAGCTGCCGCAGCAGTTCGCGATTACGCTCAACCGTGTCAGCCGAACGGTCGAGGTAGAACAGCTCCCACCAACCCAGACGGACGTCACGCGCCAATCGCAGTCGTGCTTCAGCGACCGAGTCCGCGGCTGCAGCGGCCTGCGACTCCGCGATGCCACGCCGAAGGCCCAAAATTCCGGGAAACGGAAACATCTGACTGATCCCGATTTGGATTTGTGTCATCGGCTCCTGATCCAGTGCGAAACTGTCGACTGGCAGATTGGCTGCGCCGATACTGATCCGCGGATCAGGCAGACTGCCGACCTGAGAAGGAACGGCCGCCGCAGCGCGCGCACGCTCGCGCATGGCGTCCAGGCCAGGATTGCTCTGCAATGCGATAGCAACCGCATCGTCTGCCGCCACCACACCAGATTGCGGCGCGTCGGCCATCGCAATTTGCGAACACAACACCAACACGATTGGCGCCAGCATCCGGATTCCGGACACGCCAACTGAATTCCACAAGGATTCTGCGTGCCTTCTGATCACTGAAAGGGACACGACTCATCTCCACTTCGCCGGGGAATGACGTACGCGGTTGGCAAGCTGAGTAATCAAGACACCCGCCTGTCTTGAACGCAGTTCACATCGTGGGTCGGTCACTCATTGGCGACTGACGACCGCCGACCGCGCGCGGACATCGCGAATGCGCGATGTCGGGACTCAGGCGTCGAATCGTGGCGGCGGAGTAGGTACCTGGGAAACGGGGGTGTCTGGCAGCAAGCATCCAGAGACCCGTCTCGCGGTGTCGTGCCTTGGCGTCAACAACACGGCGACGGTGGCTGGCACCGCCAGGCCACCATTGCCGCAAACGGCGCCGGCACACTGGCAGCTTCCTGCAGCGGCCGAGGTCGCTCCGGACCCGTCGCAACAGGGCATGTGGCAGTGCGAGCTGCCGACGGCATGCATGGCAGGGTTCATCCCCATTTGCATGCCATGCTGATGATGCACGGCAGGCGAGGAGGCCACCTTCGCCATATCGCCGCAAGCGTTTGCGACGCTCAGCAGCGGCGAAACCGCGGAGGCGAGGAACAGCATCGCGATCAGCACAGCGCGACCTGCTGCTTGAAGCCGGCCGCGCCGCGATCCAATCCGCGCTGTCAGCTGCATGCTCACCTTTTGAATCATACGCCGACTCGACCAACGCTCATATGCCCGGCGATCTGCCGGCTGAGCCCGCAAATCTCCCGGACTCCGGAAGTTGTTCGCATTTTGCGGCCTGGACCCAGGTCCGGAGTCAAGCCGTCAATCTCATTGACGGATCAGCGCATAATTCACACTGCATTCCGAGCGAGATACACGCGTGTCATCAGGAGCCCATTCGCCGACCGAACTCAAGGTGCTGACTCTGAACATGCAGGTCGGCATGCCAACAGAACACTACCGGCACTACTTCACCGGCGCTTGGCGGCATGTACTGCCCTCAAAGGGCGTGCGTCACAATCTCGACCGCATTGCCGAGCTATTGGCAGACTATGACGTCGTCGCGCTGCAGGAGGCCGATGCCGGTAGCCTGCGGACCGCCAAGCTCAACCAAGTCGAGTATCTCGCGCATCGCGCCGGATTCCCGCACTGGCATGTCGCGGTCAATCGCAATCTCGCTCCACTGGCCCGCCATGCAATCGGCGTGCTGTCGCGCTATCCGCTCAACGACACCCGCCACCATCCGCTACCCGGAAGGTTTCGCGGTCGCGGCGCACTCGAAACCCACGTTCGCGAGCCAGGACATCAGCCGCTTCATTTGCTGGTTGCGCATCTGGCACTGGGTCGATTGTCTCGCGAGCGCCAGCTCAGCTACCTGGCGGACCTTGCCCGGCCCGATACCGACACGATATTGATGGGCGACTTTAATTGCGAGCCGCTGGAGCTTGCACAACATCCGGAGCTGCGCCGAATCGGTTTTCGTCCTGTGCACCAGGCGCCAACGTATCCGAGCTGGCGGCCAGTGCGCAGCATCGATCACATGCTGGTGTCGCCGTCGGTTGATTCGTACGACACGCAAGTACTGGACAATCGGCTTTCAGACCATCTTCCAGTGTCGACCCGGATCCGCCTGCGGTCGACATGAGCGACGTCGTCACCGCATTGCCCACGTGGTCGTGGTCGGCCGTCCTGCTGACATTGTGGGCCGGCATCGCACTCTACGCGGCAAGCCATGCACTGCTGACCAAACGCGATCCGCGTAGCGCCTGGGGCTGGATTGCGGTGTGCTGGTTGTTTCCCTTTGCCGGACCGACGCTGTACTTCCTGTTCGGCATCAACCGCCTGCAGACCCGTGCGCGCGAGATCAGCCCCGAGCGACACAAGCCACCCACCATTGGGCTGAATCACCCGATCGATGCGCGCAACAGCGAACGTCCGATTCGCGGCTGGTTGCCGGAGTCGCTGGTGCAGATCGCACATACCGCGGATGTCGTGACTCGACTTCCTCTACTGGATGGCAATCGCATTCTCGCCTTGCATAATGGTGAACAAGCCTATCCCGCCATGCTGGCTGCCATTAACGAGGCACAACACTGGATTGCGTTCGGAACCTACATCTTTGACAACGATACTGTCGGCCGACGCTTCGTCGATGCGCTGTCGCGTGCACGTGCTCGTGGCGTCGATGTCCGTGTGTTGATCGACGGCGTCGGTGAGCGCTACTCGTGGCACCGCATGACCCCGGTGCTGCGGCGCATGGGAATCAGCTTCGCCATTTTCAATCCGCTACGCCTGCTGCCACCGTCCTTGCATCTGAACCTGCGCAACCACCGCAAGCTGCTGCTGGTTGATGGAAGCATCGGCTTTACCGGCGGCATGAATATCGGGTGCCGCCACGAACTTGGCACACACCCGCGTCGAAACACTGCCAGCGACATTCAGTTCCAGGTCTGCGGACCGGTACTTGACCAGCTACGGGAAGTCTTCATTGAGGATTGGAATTACAGCAGTCGTTCCGACTGGTCACCCCCGCCACACAAAGCTGACCGCGCCGACGAAGGCTTGCCGCACGCCGTGATATGCCGGGTGATCTCCGCGGGCCCGAACGAGGACTACGATCACCTCTCTCTTGTGCTGCAAGCAGCCGTATCTGCTGCGCAGCACCGCATACTGATGATGACGCCCTACTTCTTGCCGCCTGCCGAACTGCTGGGGTTCCACCCCGATGACTCGGACACTTTCGAGAAGGCCGATAATGGCCCTAAGGAGTGTTCATGTCGAAGCGAAGGAAGTTCAGTCCAGAGTTCAAGCGCGGGGCCGTTGAGCAGGCCCGCCAGCCCGGTGTCAGTTGCG
>JBFFJL010000100.1:0-10452 GCA_041555955.1 Nevskiaceae bacterium | reverse complement strand
CGCCGAGCGCCTGCAGGATGCGCTGCAGCAGCTGCAGACGCTGCCGCCGCTGGTGACCTCCTGGGAAGTCAACGGCCTGAAGCAGCAGATTGCGCGTGCGCAGGCCGGTGAGGGCTTTGTTCTGCAGGGCGGTGATTGCGCCGAGAGCTTTGCCGACTGCCGCCCGGAGATCATCGCCAACCGCCTCAAGGTGTTGCTGCAGATGTCGCTGGTGCTGGTGCATGGCATGCGCCAGCGCGTGGTGCGTATCGGCCGTTTTGCGGGGCAATACGCCAAGCCACGCTCGGCGGACCTCGAGACCCGCGACGGCGTCAGCCTGCCGAGCTATCGCGGTGATCTGGTCAATGCACCGGAATTCACCGCAGCGACGCGCACGCCCGATCCGCAACGACTGCTCGAAGGCCATGCGCGTTCGGCGATGACGATCAATTTCGTCCGCGGTCTGATCGACGGCGGTTTTGCCGACCTGCATCACCCGGAGTACTGGGACCTCGACTGGGTTCAGCATTCGCCGCTGGCGGTCGAGTATCAGCAGATGGTGGATACCCTGGGTGATTCGGTGCGCTTCATGGAGACGCTGGCCGGGCAGTCGATTGGCGACTTCTCGCGCGTTGATTTCTACACCTCTCACGAGGCCCTGCTGCTGTGGTACGAGCAGGCGCACACGCGACAGGTGCCGCGGGCGCCGGGCTGGTACAACCTGTCGACGCACTTCCCCTGGATCGGCATGCGCACGGCCGAGATTGGCGGAGCTCACGTCGAATACTGTCGCGGCATTCGCAATCCGATCGGGGTCAAGGTCGGCGCGGGCATGTCGGTCGACTGGGTCAGCGATCTGTGCCGCATTCTCAACCCGGATAACGAACCGGGCCGGATGACGCTGATTCATCGCATGGGCGCAGGCAAGATTGCCGATGCCTTGCCGCCGTTGATTGAAGCGGTGCGCAACGCCGGGCACCGCGTGCTGTGGATGTGCGATCCGATGCACGGCAATACCGTCAGCACCCCTAACGGGTTCAAGACGCGGCCGTTCGACGAGATCCAGTCCGAAGTCGAGCAGTCGTTCGCGATCCATAAAGCCTGTGGTTCACGCCTCGGCGGCGTGCATCTGGAACTGACCGGCGAAGATGTCACCGAGTGCACCGGTGGCGCGCGCAATCTGTCGCATGCCGACCTGGAGCGGGCGTATCGCTCAACGGTCGATCCTCGCCTGAACTACGAACAGGCGCTGGAGCTGGCAATGAAGATGGTCCGCGTCGGCGGCTGAGGCCTGCGTGCGCTGAGCGGTCTGGCCTGCTTTCGGGCATGCCCTCCGGACCGAACGCCACCGGACATTGAGCAGGTCGTCAGACAACCCGGCCGCTTGTCGGGTCGCGATTCCATTGCACCAGTGGGGGCGTATGCTCGGAACGGTCGCGCGCAATGCGCGGCATGCCGATCTCATTTGCGGAGGTGCGCCATGAAATCTGCGATTCTGAATCGGGTCATTCTGCTGACCGTGATGTTGCTCCCGGCCTGTGCGACGCAAACCAGTGTTGGCACGAATGGCCCGTCAATCGATTACGCCAGGATGGCAGCGGTCGAGCAGCAGGCCAAGATCCAGGGGGTGGAAGTGCGCTGGATTCATCCGCCGGAACGCGTCGAGCCTCGCTGAGCGTCTGGCGGCCGCAGGCTTTCCCTGCTGCGGTCATGAGAGGACGCTGCTGGTGTCGGCGCGTGAAGTCTCAGTGCGCCGCAGAGGCTCGCGGTTCGTTGCCTGCACGCTGTCCCGGATCGTAGAGATCGGACAACAGCGCACGGGCGCCTTTGCGCAGCAGTGATGCGGCGTAGAGCAGGCCGAGCGACAACAGACTGATATGGGCGTACAGCGGTGCCGCATGTGTGTGCGTATCCGCGGGCAGCGTGGTGACGCCGTGGGGCCACAGAACATTGATCAGCAGGCCGATCAGGATTGCGCCGCCACCGGCACCGACAGCGAACAGGGCGGCAAAACGCGGTCCGTGCAATTGGCGCAGCACGCCAAATGTCGAGATGTTGGTCGCCGGTCCGGTCAACAGGAATGCAATTGCAGCGCCCGGCGACACTCCGGCGGCGATCAGCACCGCGATCAGAGGTGTGGCCCCGGTGGCGCAGACGTAGACCGGCATGCCGAGCAACGCGAACAGCAGCACGTCGAGGCCGGCCGGCAGCTCGGTCCAGAATGCTTGCTGTACGTAGGGCACCACAGCGGCGGCCAGAACCAGACCGGCAACAATCCAGGCCAGGGTGTCGTCGACCAGGTCGACCAGCCCGCTGCGCGCGGCGCGGCGCAGACGCGGTCCGGGGCCGACCGCTTGCGGCACGCTACTGCAAGTTCCACCGCAGCACGCTGAAGTACTGTCCTGTGGTGCTGTCGCGGGCGCGGCGCGCGCGCCGATCCAGTAGGCGATGCCGGCCGCCAGCAGTGCGGCGGCGCCCACCCTCAGCAGGGTGAAAGGCAGGCCCAGCAGCGGCACCGAAACGAACAACGCGGTCAGGCCGACTTCCGGTGTCGCAATCAGGAAGGCGATCGCAGCCGTCGCCGGCACGCCGCGCTGAATCAGCGAACGGTATAGCGGTAGCACGCCACAGCTGCAGACCGGCAGCGGCAGGCCGGCGGCCATGCCGCGCAGCGCCTGCGAGGCGCGACCGCCGCGACCCAGCCATTGCAGCCAGCGCGGTGGCATTTCGCTGCCGATCAGGCCGCCGACGACATAGGCCAGCAACAGCGCCGGCGCGGCGTCCAGCGACAAGGACAGCAGACGCTCGCCGAAGCCGGATTCCAGCGGCGATGCGCCGTGGCTGTGCGTCAGCGCAAGCCAGGTCAGCGTTCCGAGCGCTGTCAGATTGCCGAGCCCTTCGAAGCGGGGCGAGCCAATGTGATGGACAGAATCTTCGTCGATATGCGGTCGTCCGAAGATCACGTGCAGGATCGAACCGGCGATCAGCGCCTGGAACCAGGCCCAGGCCTGGGCGCCCAGCAGGCCGGACAGCGCGCCGGCGTAGATGTAGCCGACGACGGTGCCCGCGCACATGCCCAGCAACGCCAGTGTCGGCAGTGCGTAACCGAAAACCGGATACAACAGCCACCAGATCACCAGACCGACCGGAATGCTGTGAATCGCAATTGCCAGACCCAGCGCTTCGACGTGCTCCTCCGGTTCGGACAGGCCGCCTGCCAGCGCGGCGCCGTCGCCGACGCTGTGCAGCACCAGACCCAGCACCGCGAGCGACAGGGCGATCAGATGGGCTTCGCGTCGGGCATGGGTCAGGCCGTGCTCGAGTGCCGTGGGGCCGAGCATGCCGGCGGCGACGAACGCCAGGCTGAGGAGCCCGCCGGTAGAAAATGCCTCCGGCAGTACTTCCAGCAACACCAGGCCGGTGATGCTGATCAGCACGAAGCCGTCGAGAAACGACAGCAAGGCTGGCTGCCGCCGCGCGACCGCGTATAGCGGTGGACCCGACAGCAGGGCAAGCAGCGTGGCGAAGAGCAGTTGGACGGACATGGGATCAGCGGAGGTCAGCCCGATATTATCCCATGACTGCGGGATGACCCGGGGACTATGGTGCGCGGGATGTGATCGGTATCGGATCACAGACGCGCCAGCTGCGCTGGGCTAGTCTTGAGACCTGATGCGGGGTGCGGAAATCACGGGAGCGGCGCGTGCGCAAATTCGGCTGGGGTTCAGTTCTGGTACTGGGACTTTTGGCCGCGGTGGCGGCAGTGTTGTGGCAGCGCACCGCACCGGTCGACAACTACGACTATGCACGTGCCTTTGAATTGCCGGCGGCAGCGGAGGCGACGACGGTCCAAATCGATGTCACCCCCTTCGCAGGAGCTCCGCGCGCGAAGGCTGAGGTGATTCTCGGCGCGCCGCAGCGTTGCGAAAAGGCCTTGGTCAGCGAGCGTTGCCGCTACGCGCGCGGGGTCGAGGTGGTCTATATCGAAGGGCTTGCCGACTGGATTACGGTGCAGCTGGGCTACGCACGCTATGCGTTGGCACCTGAAACGCTTGCGGCTGTGGGGCTGCCGGGCGCAGAGCCGAGTGTTGCCACCCAGCACGAACTGAAGTGGTCCGGCCATGCCGGCTTCAAGTCCGTACAACTGGTCGGTGACGAGAACGGCGCGATGTATGTGCGCATCAAGGCACTGCACGGGTAGGCCGCCATGAAGACCTTGAATCGAGCGATGCTGGGTGCGGTGCTGCTGTTAGCCGGCGCAACCGTACAGGCCGGCGAGTTGCATCTGCAGCGCATCACGCCCGAAGGCGACAGCGTGCCGGCGTCCAGCCAGATCACTCTGAGCTTCGATCAGTCGGTGGTGCCGCTGGGCCGAATGGAGCGCAGCGCCGACGAGGTGCCAGTCAGCGTCACGCCCGATCCGGGCTGCAACTGGCGCTGGCTGGATCCGCAGGTTCTGGCCTGCAATCTGCCCGGCAGCGAGTCACTGCGCGAGGCCACCGCCTACACGGTGGTGTTGCGACCGGATCTGGTTGCGCTCAGCGGCGACCGGCTGAATCGCGCACAAACACATCGGTTTGTCACCGAGCGGCCGAGCCTGCGCTACGCGCAGGTGGTCGAATGGCGCGGCGCCGCGCAGCCGGTGCTGCGGCTGCGATTCAATCAGGCCGTCACGGCGGCGTCGGTGGCGCAGGTGTTCAGCCTTGATCGCGAAGCGCTCGCCGTCGAGCCTGAATTGTTCGATGACGAAACGCCGTTCTACACGCCGGATGGCGAAGCCCGCAGCGTCTGGCGGGTGACGCCGCAGACTGCGTTGCGGTCGGAGCAGACCTACGCCCTGCGGCTGGCCGCAGGCTTGCGCTCGGCCTTCGGCACCGAAGCCGGGGTTGCCGCGCCCACCAAGGTTGCGGTGACGACGTTCCCGGCACCACGCTATCTGGGCCTCGAATGCAGCGTGGCGGGCAAGACCCGCCGCTTCGCTCCTGAGGTTGGTGTCAGTGCTTGCGCACCGGACCAGACCATTGGCCTGGTGTTCAGCGCACCGGTGTCGGTGGCGTCGCTGCGCTCTGCGCTACGGCTGTCGCCCGATCCGATGGCGAATCAAGAAGCCGATGACGATTTCGATCCCTGGGCCGGCATGCTGGATCAACGCCCTGTCAACGCGCCGCATCGCAAGGGGCAGACCTATACCGTGACGCTGCCGTATACGTTCAAGGCCGAGACCGCTTATACGCTTGCGTTGTCCGCGGGCGTCGAGGATCGCTTCGGCCGTCCGCTGCCTGCGGTCGCGCCGAGTGAGTTCACCACGGGCGCGCGCAGTCCGCGCCTGGTGCTGGATCACGAACGCGCCGTGCTCGAAGCCGGCATCGACAGTGAAGTGCCGGTGGTCGTCACCAACTTACAGAGCTTGAACACGCGGTTCGATCGCCTCGACGCGCGTGGACTGGTGCACGAGCAGCAGCACGAAACTGTCGTCGCTCCGGTGCGCAATCTGGCGTTCGCGATGCCGTTGGATGTGCGCGGCATGCTCGACGGCCGCAGCGGGGCGCTGCTGGGCACGCTGCGAACGACGCCGGAAACCCAGCCGGATGAGCGGACTTTCTTCGCGGAAGTCACGCCATGGCAGGTGCACGCCAAGCTTGGCAACAGCAACACGCTGGTCTGGGTCACGCAGCTCAGCGACGGCGCGCCGGTTGCGGGTGCCGACGTCGCGGTCCTTGGCGGCTTTGGTGATGACGTGCGCGCCAGCGCCCGTACCGATGCCGACGGCATTGCGATGCTGCCGGGTTCGGCTGAACTCGATCCGGAGCTGGAGCAGGCCTGGAAGAGCGGTCCCGATGCGATGATGGTACGCGTCTCCCGTGGCGACGATTTCGCGCTGTTGCCGCTGGAATACGATTTTCAGGTCGACGTCTGGCGCAGCTCGCGCGAGCAGATCTCGGCATGGCGGCGTCAGCGCCACGCGCATCTGCGCAGCTGGGGCGCGACCGCGCAGGGCGTGTACCGTGCCGGCGACACCGTGCAGTACAAGATCTATGTGCGTGACGATGCCGGCAAGTCGCTGGCGCCTGCACCAGGCAGCAGCTACACGCTACAGGTCTACGATCCTGCAGGCACCGTGGTACAACGGCGCGAGAAGCTGGCGCTGAATGCCTATGGCGCAATCGACGGCAGTTTCGTGCTGGCCAAGACCGCGGTGGTGGGCTGGTATCGCTTTGAGCTTCAGCCGGATTTCGCGCCCAATGCGCTGGAACCGTTGCGCATGCTGGTTGCGGATTTTGTGCCGGCGCCGTTCCGGGTCACGACAGAATTGCAGGCGTCGACCGCTACGCCGGATCAGCTCCTGAACGCACAGGTGCGCGCCGCGTTGCACGGCGGCGGCGCATTCGCCGCCGCGCCGCTGAGCGTGCAGGCACGGTTGCAGGCCACCGGTTTCTCCTCGGACGATCCGCGTGCGCTGGGTTTTCGCTTCGACAGCGTCGAACCGGAGCGGCGCGACGTCGCGCCGGTGCTGGATCAGCACGCGCAACTCGATGCGCAGGGACAGTGGAATGCCGCGCTCAAGCCGGAGGATGCCGGCGTTTATCACGGCGTGCTGTTGCTGGAGGCAGCAGTGCAGGACGATCGCGGACGCAGCGTTGGCGCACGCAGCAGCGTGCCGTATCTCGGCCGCGATCGACTGATTGGCGTGCGCTTCAAGAGCTGGACCGCCGAGGCCGGGCAGCCGACCACGATCGAGGCGATCGTGGTCGATGCCGACGGGACTCCGGTGGACGGCGCGCCGTACTACATCAAGGTCGAGCGCAAGAAGACCGTCGGTGCACGGGTCAAAGGGGCCGGCAACGCCTACATCACGCGCTACAGCCACAGCTGGGAGCGGGTGCAGACCTGCAAGGGTCGCGCGCAGCGCGACGGCATGGACTGCCGCTTCACACCTGACGCCGCCGGTGAGTTCCGCATCACCGCGATGACCCGCGATACCCAGGACCGTCTGCAGCAGACGCAGGACTGGATCTATGCGCGCGGTCCGCAGGCGGTGCTGTGGGAAGACACGCCGGACTACGGCCTGGATCTGCGTGTCGACCAGGCGCACTACAAGGTTGGCGACACCGCCAAGGTCTTCATCAAGAATCCGTTCCCCGGTGCACGCGCGCTGATCACGGTCGAACGCTACGGCGTGCTGCGGCACTGGACCCAGACCCTGGCCGACGCCACACCGGTGATCGAGATTCCGATCCAGCCCGAGGATGTGCCGGGCGCCTACGTGTCGGTACTGGTGATGTCGCCGCGGGTGGCTGCGCCGCTGGATGACGGCAGGGTCGATCTGGGCAAGCCGACCTTCCGCATGGGCTACGCGACCTTGAACGTCGACGAGCCGTATCGGCAGATCGATGTCGAGGTCAAACCGGCGCAGGCGCAGTACCGGCCGCGCGAAACCGTTACGGTCGAGTTGCAGGCGACGCCGCGGCATCCGAGTCAGGGCCCGATCGAGTTCGCGGTCGCGGTGCTGGACGAGGCGGTGTTCGATCTGATCGGCGCTGGTGCCAGCGCCTACGATCCGCTGCAGGGTTTCAATGCGCTTGATGGCCTCGATCTGGCGAACTACGGTTTGCTGACGCGCTTGCTCGGGCGGCAGAAGTTCGAGAAGAAGGGGGCGAACGCCGGCGGTGATGGCGGCGGTGACTTGTCGCTGCGCTCGGTCGAGCGTTTCGTCGCGTACTGGAATCCGTCGCTGTCCGCGGATGCTCAGGGCAAGGCGCAGTTCTCGTTCGAGCTGCCGGACCAGCTCACCGGCTGGCGCGTGATGGCGCTGGCAGTGACGCCCAGCGATCGTATGGGGCTGGGCCAGGGCACGGTCAAAGTCTCGAAGCCGACCGAGTTGCGGCCGTTGATGCCGAACCAGTTGGCTGCCGGCGATCGTTTCGACGCCGCATTCAGCGTGCTCAACCGTGCGAATACAAAACGAACACTCAATGTGAGCATCGAGCTCAGCGGTGCGCTGGCCACAGACAGTCAGAAGCAGCTGAAACAACAGCTGACGCTGGCGCCGTTCGAGCGTCAGACCGTACGCATGCCGGTGCAGGTCGGCAGCGATGCCGAGGCGTCGGGCCTGCGCTTCGTTGCCCGCGCCGGTGATGCGCAGGACAGCGACGCGCTGGAGCACACGGTCACGGTGCGTGCGCCACGACGCAGTGCCTCCGCTGCCGATCTGCAGTCGCTCGAAGCGGACAAGCCGCTGCAACAGCAGATTGTGGTGCCGGCGGACGCCAGCCACGCCGAACTGCAGCTGCAATTCTCCGGCAGCCTGATCGGCAATCTCGACGGCGCCTTCGAGTATCTGCGCGACTATCCCTACGACTGCTGGGAGCAGCGGCTCAGCCGTGCGGTGATGGCGGCGCAATACCTGAAGTTGCGCGATCGCTTGTCCAGTGACGTCAGCTGGCCACAGGCTGAAACCGTGATTGCCGACGCGCTGCGTGACACCGCGCAGTTCCAGGCGCCCGGCGGCGGCATGGCGTTCTTCGTCGCCAGCGACGCCGCAGTCAGTCCGTATCTGACCGCGTTCACCAGTCTGGCCTTCGGCTGGCTGCAGGCCTTGGGCTATACGCCACCCGCGTTGGCCTGGGATCGGATGGATGCGTATCTGCAGACGCAGCTGAAGGACGATCCGGTCGCGACCGGTTATGACGCTGCCGAAGTGCGCGCGCAGCTGCGTGCGGTCATCCTCGCGGCGCTGGCGCAACGTGGCAGCCTGGATGCGGCTGAACTGCAGCGGCACCGGGCGCAGTTGCCGCGTATGGGCTTGTTCGGTGAAAGCCTGTTCCTGCAGGCCGCGCAGGGCCGCGACGCCGCGGCCGCGCAGGCAGCGCGTCAGCGCATCCTCGCGCGTACGCAGCTGTCGGCGGGTCGAGCGAGCCTGCGCGAGGACAACGACAGCGCCTGGTCGTGGCTGCTCGGCAGTTCGCTGCGCGCCCAATGCGCGGCGTTGTCGGCGCTGCTGGCCGCGCCGGATCCGGCGATCAGCAACGACGAGCTGCCACTGAAACTGGTGCGCACGATCACCGCTGCGCGTGGCTCGCGCAGCTACTGGCCGAACACGCAGGAAAATCTGTTCTGCGCGCAGGCGGTGATCGATTATGCGCAGCGCTTTGAGGCCGCGCCGGTCTCGCTGCAGATTTCCGCCAGCCTGGATCAGACCGCGCTGGGCAAGGTCAGCCTGCAGGGGCGGGGCGCCGAGACGCTGCAGCATGAAGTCGCTGCAGACGCTGCGAAGCCGCAACAGCTTGAGATCCGGGCGGACGGCAGTGGACGTGCGTACGCGACGTCGCGCCTCAGCTATGTCGAGCCGGACACGCGGCCCGCGGAAAGTGCCGGCATGACGGTGCGCCGCCAGTACTTCGTTCATCGGGACGGCAGCTGGCAGCCGCTGGATGCATCGCCGATGCGGGTGCGACGCGGCGACTGGGTGCGGGTCGATCTGCAGCTGGAGACGCCGGCGTGGATGTACCAGGTTGTGGTCGACGATCCGGTGCCGGGCGGGCTCGAACCGCTGAATCCGGATCTGGCCACCGCGGCGGGGATTGACTTGCCGGCGGGTGACGGCGCCTATCCGTATCCGTTCGACTATCGCGAACTGCGCTTCGACGCCGTGCGTCACTTCGCCGCGGCGCTGCCGGCCGGGCAGTACGCGCTGAGCTGGGTCGGGCAGGCGGTCTGCACCGGTGAATTTGCGGTCGGTCGCGTGCATGCAGAACAGATGTACGAGCCGGACGTCTACGCCAATGGCGGCAGCGCCCGTCTGGTGGTGGAGGAGGTCGCGCCCTGATGCATCGACGCCTGAGTCTGCGTCGAGCGCTGGCGGCGTGCACCGCTGCCAGTGTGCTGCTACTCGTTGCCACCGTGGCCGCGCAGCGCGTACTGCCGGCGCAGCTCGCGGTGCCGCAGGCCGCGTCGTCACACCAGCCGGTGCGCGATCGCGATGGTCGCCTGCTTGCGGTGCAGTACGACGGTGACTGGAATCGCAGTGCCGTCGTGAGTCTGGAGCAGATGCCACCGTTGTTGCGCAGTGCCTTTGTCAGCGCCGAGGACCGGCAGTTCTGGCAGCACGCCGGCGTCGACTGGTCGGCGCGGTTCGCAGCGCTGTGGCAGAACCTACGCGCGGCGCGCGCGGTGCGCGGTGCCAGCACCATCAGCGAACAGGTCGTGCGGTTGCTGCATCCGCGACCGCGCACGCTGTGGTCACGCTGGGTCGAAGGCTTCGAGGCGATGCGGCTGGAAGCGCGCTTCAGCAAGAGCGCGATTCTCGAGTTCTATCTGAATCAGGTGCCCTATGGCGCCAACCGCCGCGGCGTGGCGCAGGCGGCGCGCTACTACTTCGGCCGCAGTCTGGAGACGCTGGACGCCCGCGAGACGCTGGCATTGGCGGTGATGGTGCGCGCGCCGTCGCGGCTGCGGCGTCAGCCCGAGGCACTG
>JBFFJL010000099.1:0-10455 GCA_041555955.1 Nevskiaceae bacterium | reverse complement strand
CAGCTCGGCATTCGCCAGGGTGAACGGCACATTCATGCGCGAGCGGTCCGCCTTTTTGACCGGGTTGCGATAGAAGTCCTGACTGTCGATGTAGTCGTACAGCAGCGCCGCCTTGCTGGCATTGCGCTCGCCAATCACAGCCAGACCGCCCTCGGTCCTGAGCCACTTGAACACCAGGCCCGAGACATACCAGGCGAAGCACGGCGGCGTATTGAGCATGGACTCACCCTCCGCGACAGCCTTGTAGTCGAACACGCCCGGCGTCGTCGGCATCGCACGGCCGATCAAGTCCTCGCGCACGATCACCAAGGTCAATCCGGCGGGCCCGATATTCTTCTGCGCGCCACCATAGATCAGTCCGTACTTGCTGACGTCAATGGGCCGTGACATGAAATTCGACGACATATCGGCGACCAGCGGCACCGAGCCGGTATCCGGCTCACCCGTAAACTCGACGCCGTGGATGGTCTCGTTCGGCGTGATGTGCACGTATGCCGCATTCGGGTCCAGCGTCCAGCCTGCACGCTCAGGGATGCAGGTAAATTTTTCCGCGGCACTGGTTGCGGCAATATTGGCCGTGCCGTACTTGGCAGCTTCCTTTGCGGCCTTTTTGCCCCAATCACCAGTCACGACGTAATCCGCGCTGGTCTTGTCACCGAGCAGATTCATCGGGATGAAGGCGAATTGGGCCGTCGCCCCGCCCTGCATGAACAGCACCTTGTAGTTGGCCGGAACCGCCATCAACTCACGCAGGTCAGCCTCGGCCTCAGCAGCAATCGACATGAATTCCTTGCCGCGGTGCGACATTTCCATCACCGACATGCCGGCACCACGCCAGTCCAGCAGGTCCGCCTGCACTTGTTCAAGGACCGGCAACGGCAGCGCGCCAGGGCCAGCGCTAAAGTTAAATATGCGTGACATATCAGATCCTTATGATATTAAGTTAAAGTGAATTCATGACTATGCCCAACGCTCGACGTCGAGGTTGGGGACGGACGTAAATGTGGCGACCCGATCGGTCACCAGCGTGAGTTGATGCGCCAGCGCGGTGGACGCCTGCTGCAGATCCAGCAACGCCAGCGACTCGCCCGCCGACTGCAGATACGCCGAGAGTCCGACTGCCTGCTGCGCCTCCGCCGCGCCGAAATCCAGCACGGCGACGGACGACAGAAACTCCTTCAGCAACTTGCCGTAGCGCGCCTGCGCGCGCGGTTGAAGGCGCAGTGCGGTTTCCGCCTCGACCCGCGCCATCACCGAAACCGCGACCGCCGTCGGCTTGAGTTCGGCCAGCCTGAGCACGACCGGCAGGCGCCCATTGACCGCGGCGGCAACCACATCCGAATCGAGCAGGTATTTCACCAGCGCACTCCCGGCCCTGCGGGCAGCGCTGAGCGCCAAGCCTGAAAATCGAGTGCATCCTCGGTCAATTCCGGGGCCGGGTTACGGAAATGGGCTTTCAACGCTTCCGGCCAATCCTTCTCGTCGTTGCGCTCCAGCCACTCCTGCACGGCGGTCACGATGATGCGATTGCGCGTCAGACCACTGCGATCGACCGCGCGCTGCAGGCGCTCCAAGGTCGCCTCATCGATATGCACACTGAAATTCATGCGCCAAGTCTCACCTAACAGGTCATGTTAGTCAATACGCGCGCTCGAACTAAGTGGCGTACCACAATGTTTTAGATCGACTTTAAGTAATTACGGATCAGTCCGGAACGGAAGTCGAGGCCTCGCAGCCCGGCGAGCGCGAACCATACCGGTGCGCTTCGAACTGCACGCCGGCACGCCGCTGCAAGCTGACGCGCCACAGGGCGTCGAAGCATTGATGCCCCAGATCCGCCTGCACCGGCACGCCCAATGCGGTCGCAATCCGCGGCAGCGTATTGCTGTGACCCACGACGACCACAGCGCCATGCCCGACGTACTCAAGGATGGCGTCGGCCACTGCACGCACATGAGCATCCAGATCACCGCCGTCAACGTCGATCACGCGCAGGCGTGCCCCAGTCCGCGCCGCCAGTTCGACTGCGGTCTGGCGACTGCGCAGGGTATTGCTGACGATGATCAGCCCAGGACGCGCGATTGCCAGCGTTTCAGCCAAGGCAAGCGCGCGCGCCCTGCCCGCCGGACTCAGTTCGGGATCGCGCCCGGACGACACCACTTCGGCGTGCCGCACCAGAATCACCGTGCGTTCAGCCTGCGCGACCGCCACCGCACAGACCAGACCCAACACCAGCGCCGTCAGCGCGGCGCGCAGCCGGAAACGCCGAGAGCGCTCCGACCGCATGCGATTTAGCTCTACTCAGCGGCTGGCGCGTCGCCGTCGCCAGCCTCGTCGATGCCATCGCCAACGTCGGCCTCGCTCTCATCCTCTTCGTCGAGAACAATGCGATCGACGCCGACCAGACGGTCACCCTCACCAGGACGCATCAGACGCACACCCTGGGTGTTGCGGCCCATGGTTCTGACGTCGGTGGTTTTGAAGCGGATCAGAATGCCGTCTTCGGAAATCAGCATGACCTGGTGCGTGTCATCCACCGCAACCGCGCCAATCAGTCGACCGGTGCGATCCGACAGCGACTGCGCGATGACGCCCTGCCCGCCACGCCCACGCCGCGGGAATTGCGCCACCGGCGTGCGTTTGCCGTAACCAAACTCCGACACCGTCAGGATGTCGCCACCGTCCGCGACGATCAGCGCAATCACGCGCGCGCCATCGCTGGCAGCATCCTCGGCCACCTCGTCAGACACCGTTTCGTCGTCTCCGTCCTCACTGCCGGCAAAGGCCTTCAACAGACGCATGCCGCGGACACCGGTGGCGCCACGCCCCATGCCACGCACATCGTTTTCGTTGAAACGGATTGCGCGGCCGGAGTCAGAAACAAGAATGACCTCGTGGTTGCCGCCGGTCAGCGCGACGCCGACGAGTTCGTCGTCCACGCGCAGATCGACGGCGATGATGCCGTTCGAGCGCACGTTCTGGAACGCCAGCAACTCGGTCTTCTTGACCGTGCCGCGGCGCGTCACCATGAACACGAACGCCTTCTGATCCGGCGACTCCGCGCCAGGCGCTGTGTCCTCGAACGACTTGATCGCCAGCACCGCGTTGATTTTTTCGTTGTCTTCCAGCGGCAGGATGTTGTTGAACGGCCGCCCGCGGGATCCGCGCGAGCCCGGCGGCAACTCGAACACGCGGCGCTTGTAGCACTTGCCGGTGCTGGAGAAGCACAGCAGCGTGTCGTGCGAATGCGTGACCCACAGCCGGTCGACGAAATCCTTGTCCTTGGTCGTCGCCGCGATCTTGCCGCGACCACCACGCTTCTGTGACTGGTACTCGTCCAGTGCGACCGCCTTGACGTAACCCTCATGCGACAAGGTCACAACCATGTCCTGCGGGGTGATCAGGTCTTCGTGCGCAATGTTCAGCGCTGCATTGGTGATCTCAGTACGGCGGGCATCCGCGTACTGCTCCTGAATTTCCAGCAACTCGGTGCGAATCACCGACAGCAGACGCAGTTCCGAGCCGAGGATGTCCAGATAATCGAGAATCGACTCGATCAGCTGCTTGAACTCCTCGTGAATCTTGTCCTGTTCCAGACCGGTCAGGCGATGCAGGCGCAGGTCGAGAATGGCCTGGGCCTGCGCTTCAGACAGGCGATAGCCCGGCTGTGCAGCGGAGCCCAGTCCGGACTCGGCGTTGTCGATGATGCCGAAACCGACAGCCAGATCCTGCGGTCGCGAGGCGTGTGCGCCGGCGCGTTCCAGCATTGCAGTTACCGGACCCGGCAGCCACAGCCGGCTCATCAGCCCCGCCCTGGCCTCCGCCGGCGACGGCGAACGGCGGATCAGCTCAATGATCTGGTCAATATTGGCCAGCGCCACCGCCAGGCCTTCCAAGACGTGCGCACGTTCGCGCGCCTTACGCAGCAGGTATCGCGTTCGCCGGGTCACGACCTCACGGCGATGGCGAACGAAGATTTCCAGCAGCTGGCGCAGCGACAGCAACCGCGGCTGGCCGTTGTCCAGGGCCACCATGTTGAAATTGAAGCTGTCCTGCAGCTGCGTGTGCTGGAACAGGTTGTTCAGCACCACGTCGGCGTTTTCACCGCGGCGCAGCTCGATCACCATGCGCATGCCGTCCTTGTCGGATTCGTCACGCAGCTCGGTAATGCCTTCGAGCTTCTTGTCCTTGACCAACTCGGCAATTTTCTCGAGCAAGCGCGCCTTGTTCACCTGGTACGGCAGCTCGGTGACGATGATTGCCTGCTTGTCGTTGCCGATGCTCTCGAAATGCGTGCGCGCGCGAACGACAATGCGCCCGCGCCCGGTGGCATAGGCATCCGCCAGCGCATGCGCATCCAGCAACAGACCTGCGGTCGGAAAATCCGGCGCCGGAATGTGCTGCATCAGCTCCGCCAGCTCGATGTTCGGGTTGTCGATCAGCGCGACACAGCCGTTGATGACTTCGCCCAAATTGTGCGGCGGAATGTTGGTCGCCATACCGACCGCGATGCCCGCCGCGCCGTTGACCAGCAGCTGTGGCACTCGCGTCGGCAGCACCGAAGGTTCGGTCTCCGAACCGTCATAGTTCGGCTGGAAATCGACCGTGTCCTTGTCGATATCTGCGAGCAGCTCATGCGCCAGCTTGGACATGCGCACTTCGGTATAACGCATGGCCGCCGGCGCATCGCCGTCGACCGAACCGAAGTTACCCTGACCGTCGACCAGTACATAACGCATCGAGAACGGCTGTGCCATGCGTACGATGGTGTCGTACACCGCGGAGTCACCGTGCGGGTGGTACTTACCGATGACGTCACCGACCACACGCGCCGATTTCTTGTATGGCTTGTTGTATTCGTTTCCGAGCTCTTTCATCGCGTACAGCACGCGACGATGCACCGGCTTCAGGCCGTCACGCGCATCCGGCAGCGCACGGCCGACGATCACGCTCATGGCGTAATCGAGGTAGGAACGCCGCATCTCGTCTTCGAGATTGACGCTGAGAACTTCCTTGGCGAATTCGGTCATATCGGATACCCGCCGGCCCCGCCTGACGGGACGGCTTTCTGTTCAAAAAACAGCTTTAGATCAATAGGATGTCGCGATAGGTCGCGGCGCCGCTTTGGCGCTTCTATTTGTCGATAAATCTTAACACGGACAGGGGTCCTGCGTCCCCTTTTTCAGACCCCGGTCCGCGAGATATGTGCGCTCAGCGCAACAGAGTCGCCAGCTTGTCCGTGGTCGGCTGCTGCACCACCCCGCGCTCGCAAACGATGGCGTCAATCAAGGCCGCCGGAGTGACATCAAAAACCGGGTTGAACGCGTCATAACCCGCAGGCGCGATCGCCTGCCCCATGAACTCGGTCAGCTCCTGCGGGGGACGCTGCTCGATCGGGATCGCGTCGCCGCCCGGACAGCGCAAGTCGAAGGTGCCACTGGGCGCCACCACCATGAACCGCGTGCCGTGCGCACGCGCGGCCAGTGCCAGCGCATAGGTGCCAATCTTGTTTGCAGTATCGCCATTGGCCGCGATGCGATCAGCGCCGACGATGACCCAGTCAATCTTCTGGCTCGCCATCAGGTGCGCCGCAGCGCCGTCGGCCACCAATTGCCCCGGGATGCCTTCCTGCTGCAGCTCCCACGCGGTCAGGCGCGCGCCCTGCAGCCACGGCCGCGTCTCGGTGTTGTACACGCGCACGATGCGGTTCATTGCGTAGCCGGTGCGAATCACGCCCAGCGCCGTGCCGTGCCCCCCGGTTGCCAGCGCGCCGGTATTGCAGTGTGTCAGCACCGTGGCATTGGCGGGCAGCAACGCGGCACCGAATTCGGCCATGCGCCGGTTCTGTTCCAGATCTTCCTGATGAATGCGGACCGCTTCGGCCTCCAGCGCTTCAACATCGTGGGATTTGAGCCAGACCGCGCCCATGCGCTCCAAAGCCCAGCGCAGATTGACCGCGGTCGGGCGCGACGACGCCAGGGTTTCAAATGCGCGGTCATAGGCGTCGACATCGGCCCGCAGCGCCAGCACCAGGCCATACGCCGCCGCGATACCGATCGCCGGCGCGCCCCGCACCGCCATGCTGTGGATCGCCGCGGCCACATCTGCGGCACCACGGCAACTCAGATGACGCACCGTCTGCGGCAGCGCGCGCTGATCCAGCAGCTGAAGGTGATCGTGGCACCACAGAATCGGCTGTACGGTGGACTGCGTGGCGGTCGGCATCGAAAAGGCTCGGCTAGAATGGCGTGATCATTTTACGGGCCTAGCGATTTCAACATGCAGACTGTCGACCTGCTGGTCGCACCACGCTGGTTGGTGCCGATTGAACCTGCCGCCGCCGTACTCGAAGACCACGCACTGATCGTGGATCGCGGACGCATCGTTGAATGTGCGCCGCTGAACGAAGTGCGCACACGCTATGCGCCAGCTGAAACGCTGACCCTGCCGCATCACGCGGTGATGCCGGGGCTGGTCAATCTGCACACGCACGCGGCAATGAGTCTGCTGCGCGGCCTGGCCGATGACTTGCCGCTGATGGACTGGCTGCAGAACCACGTATGGCCAGCCGAAGCAGCCCATGTCAGCACGGCCTTCTGCGAGGATGGCGCCCGGCTGGCGTTCGCCGAAATGATTCGCGGTGGCACCACCTGCGTCAACGACATGTACTTCTTTCCGGATGCGTCCGCGCAGGTTGCGATCGAAACCGGACTGCGTGCCTGCGTCGGCCTGATCGCGCTGGACTTCCCGACAGCCTGGGCACAGAACGCAGACGAGTACATCCACAAGGGCCTGGAGCTGCACGACGCACTGAAGCACGAAACTCTGGTCAAAACGATTTTCGCGCCGCACGCACCCTATACCGTCTCGGACGCGCCGCTGCGCAAGATCCGGCAGTACGCCGATGAACTGGGCATCGGCATCCACATGCACGTGCATGAGACCGCGTTCGAAGTCGCGCAGGCTGTCGAATCCAGCGGCATGCGGCCGTGGCAGCGCCTGCGCGACCTGGGTCTATTGGGGCCGGACTTCGTCGCGGTACACATGACCCAGATGAACGACGCCGAAATCGAACAGGCGGCCGAGTTGGGCGTGCATGTCGCGCACTGTCCGGAGTCCAACCTCAAACTGGCCAGCGGCTTCGCGCCCATCGGCAGGCTGCTCGCCGCCGGCGTCAATGTCGGACTCGGCACCGATGGCGCAGCCAGCAACAATGACCTTGACCTGCTCGGCGAGATGCGTACGGCCGCACTGGTAGCCAAAGCCGTTACCGGCAATGCCGAGACGCTGCCCGCTGCGCACGCGCTGGAAATGGCGACCCTAGGTGGCGCACGCGCACTGGGCCTGGATGCCGAAACCGGATCGCTGGTCGCTGGCAAGTCGGCCGACTTCATCGCCATCGATCTGTCGGCTGCTGCGACCCAGCCGGTGTATCACGTGCTGTCGCAGCTGGTGTACACCGCATGCCGCGATCAGGTCACACACACCTTTGTTGCCGGGCGCGCACTGATGCGCGAACGCCGGTTGCTCACCCTCGATGAACCCCGCACGCTGGCGCAAGCCGCACAGTGGCGCCAGAAGATCCAGCCATGACCGCACAAAGCCCCACTGCCCGCAGCAATCATGACCCGCGCGAAATCGCCAACTTCGACCGCCTCGCCTCGCGCTGGTGGGATCCCCGCGGTGAAATGGGCGCCTTGCATGCGATCAACCTGCCGCGCGTGCGTTACATCAGCGAGTGCGCCGGAGGTCTGAGCGGCAAGACCGCGCTAGATGTCGGCTGCGGGGGCGGGCTGCTGACCGAGGCCCTGGTCGCTGCGGGCTGCACGGCGACCGGCATCGACCTGGCGGGCGACGCACTCGAAGTCGCACGGCTGCACGGAATGGAATCCGGCCTGCACGCCGAATACCGCCAGATTCCCGCAGAGGAGCTGGCCGCCGAATGCCCCGCCAGCTTCGATCTGGTCTGCTGTCTGGAAATGCTCGAACACGTCCCGGACCCCGCTGCCGTGGTGCAGGCCTGCGCGACCCTGGTCAAACCCGGCGGCACCGTGGTGTTTTCAACCATCAACCGCAATCCGAAGTCCTTCGCGCTGATGATCGTCGGCGCCGAATACCTGACCCAGGTGGTTCCGCGCGGCACACACGACTACGAAAAGTTCATCCGCCCCTCGGAGCTGGACGCCTGGGCGCGCAGCGGCGGCCTCGAAGTGCTGGGACTCAAGGGCCTGCGTTACAACCCGATCCTGCGGTCCGCACGTCTGGCCGACGACATTGACGTCAACTATCTGATGCACTGCCGCCGACCGCAGGACTGATCTGATGATGACCTCCACGCCGTTGCGCTGCGTGCTGTTCGATCTGGACGGCACCCTGGTCGACACGGCCCCGGACCTGGGCCACGCTGCCAATCACGTGCGGGCAAACCTGGGCCTGGCGGCGCTGCCTTTGGCCGATTACCGCCCGGTCGCGTCCGCCGGCGCACGCGGCCTGCTGCACACCGCATTGGGCATGGCGCCGGAGCATCCGGAGTACGCGCAACGCCGAGAAGAGCTGCTGAATTACTACCGTGAGCATCTCGCAGAGGAGTCAACGCTGTTTGACGGGATCGACGCGTTGCTGGACGCAATTTCCGCTGCGGGTCTGCGCTGGGGCATCGTGACCAACAAACCGGCCTGGCTGACCCGCCCGCTGATCGCGGCGCTGGCGCTGGAGACTTCCGCGGCCTGTGTGGTCAGCGCCGACGAAGCTGCTCAGCCCAAACCGCATCCTGCAAGTCTGCTGCTGGCCTGCGAGCGCATCGAAATCACTCCTGAAGCTTGCCTCTACGTTGGCGACGATCTGCGTGACATCCAGGCCGGCCGCGCGGCCGGCATGCGCACCGTTGCCGCAGCGTGGGGCTACGTCGGCTACGGCAGCCCCATCGCCAGCTGGGGCGCGGACGGTATTGCCGAGATGCCGACCGGCCTGCTGGAATGGATACCCTCGCGCGTCTGACGTGCCAGAATCGCCGATATGGCCGATCGACCATCCCGCTTCCGCCCGCTGCAGACCCTGGACGCCACTGCCCGCCTGTTGCGCGGACGCGCCAATCGCCACGCCTGGGTCGGCCTGGGCGTCGCTGGCGCTGCGATCATCATGGGAACGCTGCTGGTCTGCCGTTACGAGTTCGATACCTATAGCTGGGACGGCATTCTGGCCGTACAGCAGCGCAACCCGGCACTGTGGCTGCTGGACCTGATGCCGTTCCTGTTCCTGGTCTGGGGCCAGTACATTGGCATGGTCATGTCATACCAGGCCGGAGCGCTGGTCCTCGACGAGACCCGCGACCTGCGCCAGCAGGCCGATCGCCTGCAATACGAGCTGGGACGCGCGCCGGTCCTGGGGCACAACATCGGCCTGCCCAACCGCCACGCCCTGATCGCGGCCATCGACCGGCAGATTGCACACCACCAGAGCCAGCTGGCGCAGGGCTTCGCGGTTATGGTGCTCGACACGGTTCACTACCAGGAAATTGAACAGACGCATGGCGAGGAGGCCGCGCGGCAGTTCGTCACCCAGCTGCGCGAACGCCTGCAGAGCGTCATCACCGACGCCGACTTTCTCGCGCATTTCGGCTTTGACGACTTTGGCGTGCTGATCGCCGACGCGCGGGATGCTGCAGCCGGACGTCATCACGCCAACCGCATTCAGCTCGCTCTGGACGTGCCACTCATGATCGGCCGACGCCCGCTGTCGGTGCGCACCACCATCGGCATTGCCTGTTATCCGGCGCACGGAACCGATGCTGAGTCGCTGCTGCGGCATGCGGAGACCGCCAAATTTGCCGCCATCGCCGGTGATCTCGATCATCTCGTGTATGCGCCTGAACAGGACAACGCGCGCTCAGAGAGTTCGCGCCTGATGGCGGAGCTGCATAGCGCCTTGTACAACGACGGCCTCAGCGAAGAGTACTGGGTACAGCAGCCGTTGGCCGCCGATCGCGCGCTGCGGCTGCGCCTGTCGCCAGTGTGGGACCACCCACGACTGGGACGGCTGAGCGAAAGCCACTTTGTCGATCGCCCCGACCGCCTCGGGCTGACACATGGTTTGAGCTTGTGGATCCTGCGCCAGGGTCTCGAACATCTCGCGCAGTGGCAACGGCTCGACAATGCACCGCAGCTGATCGTGCGCCTGCCGTCCAGCGCACTGCGCCTGCTGAGTCTGCCGGATCTGATCCTGCGCATGCTCAATGCGCACGATCTGAAGGCGGCGCAACTGATCATCGAATTCTCGGAAGCAGCCATCAATCCGCTGTCAGCGGAACACCGTACACAGCTCGACCAGCTGCGCAATGCCGGGGTCAGGCTCTCGCTCAACGGCATCGGGAATCTGGGCACGTCGCCTCTAGCTGCGCTCGATGTACCTTTGGACGAATGCCGCATCGTCGGCAAATTAACCCTGCGCGCGCTGGAT
>JBFFJL010000098.1:0-10467 GCA_041555955.1 Nevskiaceae bacterium | reverse complement strand
GTGCCGACCCAGAGGCCGCGATACGGTCCTGCCAGCGCACTGTCCAGCCAATGCGGCAAGCTCAGGATACGGCCGTCGGCTGCGGCGAAGTCCGCCGCCAGACGTTGGTAGCTGTCGTCGGCGTAGCCGAGCCGGGCCAGCAGCGGCTGCAGCACACCGCCGTCGCCGTAGACCTGCGTTGCCTGCAACGCGAAATTCTGCCGCTGGCGCTGCGCCGACGGCACCGCGCGTGACAGCGCCAGATAGCCGCTCAGCTGCTGATCGGCGACCAGCCGGTCGAGCCGCACACGCAGTTGCTCTTCGTGCTGCAGCAGCGCTTCGGAGTCGGCGCCTTCGACCAGAAAGAAGCGCGTGTCGGTGCCGCCGCCGAGGCGCTGCTGCACCGCCGCTTCCTGCGCCAGCAGCGGCGCGGGTGAAGACTGCAGTGCGCGCACATCGTCAATGAACTGCAGACGGCTGAGCCCGAACGCGGCAACGCCGATCAGGACCAGCACCGCAAGTGCGGCAACGCGCCCCCGGGGCGGACGCTGTAGCGACAGCCAGCGCGCGGTGGCGGCCAGTGCCGCCGGAGGCGGGCGCACGCTGTGTCCGGCCAGCAGTGGAAACGCCAGCAGCGCGGTCAGGCCGGCGCTGAGCACGCCGACGACGCTGAACACGGCCATCTGCCGCAGACCCGGAAACGGCGGCACCATCAGTGCCAGATAGCCCAGCGAGGTCGTCAGCATGCCGACCGTGATCGCGGTGCCGACATGCTCGATCGCGATCGCGCCCGACCAGGGCTGGACGCCACGGAAACGGTCGCTGAAGAAGTGGATCGCGTAGTCGACCGCCACCCCGATCAGGCTGGAGCCGAACACCAGCGCCAGCAGGTGGATCTGACCGAACAGCCATTGCACGGCGCTGATCGAGGCCAGGGTGCCGACTGCCAGGGTCATCATCACCAGCAGCAGCGGACGCAGCGAGCCGAAGCTGTACAGGCACACCAGGATCACGCCGAGCAGCGACAGGCTGCCAAACACGCCGATCTCGCGCTTGGCGCGCTGGCTGTTGGCGACGGCGTGCTGCAATACGCCCGAGCTGTAAACCTGCGCATTCGCTACGGTGGCCTGTGCCGCTGCGACGGCCGACTCGATCGCCGCGCTGGCGCCGGTCTGGGCGCCGAGTGCGAACGGGCTGTCCTTCAGGGTCGCGGTGACCATCACACTGACGCGCCCGTCATGGGTGCTGCACAGAACGCCGTCGCGCAGCTGCAGCGCTCCCGGCGCGACCACCAGACTTTGCAGATAGGTGCCGTAAAAATTCAGGGGATCTTCACCGAACGGACGTGCGCGCATCAGCCCGGCCGGGGAATACAAGCTACGCAGCGCGGTATCGGCCAGGGTTTGCGCGTGACCCGTTGTCAGCGCTGTGCGGTCCGCCGCGGCCAGCAAGCCATGCCGATATGGCCCGAGCACCGCATCCAGTGTCTTTGCATCGAGACCGCGCTCGAACTCGACGTCGACAAAGGCGGGCGCCTGGCGCAGCGCGGCGGCGAATGCGGCGGCGGCGGCGCGTGCTGGCGCAAATGCGTCGGCCTCGATCAGATAGACATTGCGCCGGCCGGCGGCCGCAGCAAAGCGATCCAGCGATTGTTCGACCACGGCATCCGGCGCGGTCTGCGGCAGCATCGCGGTAATGTCGGTTTCAATCCGCAGCTGCGGCAGCAGCCACATCAGCGCACTGGCGAGCAGCGCCAGCACCGCCATCAGCCACAGCCCGAAGCGCAGCATCGGTGCGGACTGCGTGTTCATTCAGGGCTGCTGGGGCGCGCTTGAGAACGGCGCGCGCTCGGCTGCGCTCGGCGGGTCTTGCGAGATCTGCACCTGCTGCAGCTCGATCCGCGTGAGGTCGCCGCTGGATTCGGTCAGCAGCACCTGCTCGACTTGCGCCGCGCCGTTGATCTGGATGCCGACGACGCTGCCCGCAGCCTGTTTCGGCCGCAGGCCCAGCGACCAGCTGCCGTCGGCGTTGGCGCCACCGTAGAGATCGAACAGGGATTCGAGCGTGTCGAAATCCAGCGAGAACACCGCAAAGAAGATTTCGGCGACCATCTGCAGCGCCGGCTGTTGCGCAGCTGAAACCAGGACCTCGTTGCCGCCTTCGCGCTGGATCAGGTGTTCGCGTGTGATCACCAGTTCCGATGCAAACGGTTCGACGGTGGTCCAGGCGATGCCAGTGTCGCGCAGAAACAGAAAACGCCCGGAGGACGCCAGGGGTCGCGGCAGTTCGTGCAGCTGCTTCTGCTGCTGATACGCGCCGCGGATCGACTGCGCACCCTGTAGCGCACGTGTCGCCGGTTGCAGCGCCGCGCGCAGGACGTCGAGCTGGGCCGGATGCGTGAACACGTCGGCCGCTGCCGGCTCTGCACTCTGCGCAGGCAGCTGCAGCAGCAAGGCGCCAACGAACGTCAATGCGCGGAGCAGACGTTTCATCGAAGGCCCAGTTTCTGCGCGAGGATGTCGGGCGAGTTCAGCTGCATCTCGAACTCCGGCATCGTCACCGCGACCTGGATCGTGTGTCCCTTGGACAGCCGTTCGCCGCTGTCGGCGTCGCTGACTTCATACAGCACCTTGAGGCGGTATTCCCATTCGCTGATGCTCGCACGGACGCGGATGCGCTGGCCGCAGCGGATCGCCTTGACGTAGCGCACGTGCAGGTCGATCACCGGCCACGCATAGCCCGAGTCCAGCATCTGCTGGTAGCTGTAGTCGATCGTCTCCATCAGCTCGGCACGCGCGACTTCGAAATAGCGCGCGTAGTTGCCGTGCCAGACCACGCCCAGCGGGTCGCAGTCGTTGAACGGGATGCGCAGCGCGATCACGTGGCTGGGCAGTGGCGGGGCGGCGTTTATCGGGAGGACTCCAGCGGGCGGGCGGCAAAGCCCAGGCGCCGCAACAACAGCCGCGGCAGGCGCCACAGCATGCCGATGAACAGGCGCGCGTGCATCTGCGAGATGCGCAGGTTGTCGCGCCACAGATCGAAGTGCGAGACACCGTCGAGCGGATAGGTCACCCGCGTCGGCAGTGAGATCACATCGACGTCGTCCCAGAACATGCGCACCATGATTTCAGTATCGAAATCCATGCGACGGCCAACGTACTGGCTGCGCCAGACCCGCAGCGCGGGTGCCAGCGGGTAGACGCGAAAGCCGAGCATCGAGTCGCGGATGCGCAGCGACAGCGTATTGATCCAGACCCAGACGTGGGTGACATAGCGGCCATACAGGCGTGAGCGCGGCACGCTGGCGTCGTAGAGCGGGATGCCGGTAATCAGCGCCTGCGGATGCCTCCGGGCCAGATCCAGCAGCGCGGGGATTGCTTCCGGATCGTGCTGGCCGTCGGCATCGATCTGCAGTGCGTGACTGTAGCCGGCGGCGCTCGCTGCCTCGAATCCGGCCATCACCGCAGCGCCCTTGCCCTGGTTCGGATTGAGACGGATCAAGGTCACCCAGTCGGCCTCGGCAGCGGCGACGGCATCCAGCGCCTGGGCGCAGGCGGCATGCGAGCCGTCATCGACCAGATAGGCCGCTACGCCGTGCGGCTTGAGGCCGGCCACGGCCGCTGCGATCGCGTCGGCGTGGTCGTAGACCGGAACCACGATGCAGGGTTTAAACGCCGTGAGCATCGGTGCCGCACTCGGAGAACTGCAGGCGACCGCTGGAACACGCCGCGTCCCCGCAGCGATAGCTGAAGCGGACCTCGTCGGGCGCCATGCGCTCCAGGCGCAGCGCAATATGGGCGCCGGGCCGGATCGGCTGCATGAATTTCAGACCCACGATGCGGCGTGCGGCGCCGCTCAGCGCAAATTCACGCCGCGCGGTTTCCACCGCCCAGCCGATCTGCAATACCCCGGGCAGCATCGGGTAGTTGGGGAAGTGATCGGGGAAACACGCCAGATCGGCGGGCACGTTCAGCGCCAGCTCGACCACGTCGTTGACGCGCTCGACAGACATCACCCGCGGTTCAAGCGCAGGCATCGGATTCAGGACTTACTGCGAGCTCGACGGCGTGGGCGCGAACAGCGATTCGACCGCCACCACCACGTCATTCACGGTGCGCACATGCTTGAAGTCTTCCGGCCGCACTTTCTTGCCGGTGTAATCCTTCAGCTTCAGAATCAGGTCGATCGCGTCGATGCTGTCGATTTCAAGATCCTCGTACAACCGGGCTTCGAGCGTGATTTTGGCGGAATCGGTCTCGAACAGCTCGACCAGCAGGACTTTGACCTGCTCGAAAATTTCCGCTTGGGTGGGTGTGGACATGGTGTTCAATCTGGCCCTGACGGACTCTCGTAGACGGCGATCCCCGGAAGCCGGCCGCTGGCTTCCCTGAACGCCAATTGTCGCGGTCCGCGCTACTGCGTCGCAAGTGCCGCAGAGGCTCAGCGCTCGATCCTGCTGCTGAAAGCGTGCGTCCAGTCACGCGTCAGCCGTCGCGCCGCGATTGCCATGCCGATGCCATCGTCGAGATAGTGCGTCGCGGTGTACGGCTCGCCGACGCGGATGCAGAAATGCCCCGGTCGCGGCGGAACCCGGTACCACGGCGTGTTCTTGGTCAGCATGATCGGCTCGCAGGTAATCGTCACCGGCAGGATCGGTGCGCCGGATTCCAGTGCGATGCGCGCGGTGCCGTGCGGGATCTGCAACGGGCGTCCCGGCACCGAACGCGTGCCTTCCGGGAAGATCAGCAACGAGTTGCCGGCCTTGAGCGTGGCGGTACAGTCGTCGATCAGCCGCGTCGGTGACGCGCCGCTGCCCCCGCCGTTGCTGATATAGCCCGCCCACTGAATCGGCAGGCGCGTGAACGGATTGCGGAACAGCGCTTCCTTGACGATGCAGTCGACCTGCGGGATGTAGCCGATCAGCAGCACCACGTCGATCAGGGTCGGATGGTTGGTGATGATCATCTGGCCGCGTGTGCGCAGCTTCTCGGCGCCATGGATTTCCCAGGAGATCACGCCGACCGCGCGCATCAACTGCGAGAACAGGCGGAACCAGCGATGCACGATCCACTGTGCGCGGCGTTTGGCCACTTCACGATTGCGCGCCGGCAGGCACACCAGTGGAAACAGCGTCAGGCCGAATACGATGCCGCCCAGACCGAACACGGCAAAACAGAAGCCGGTGGCGAACTGGCGCCAGCGGGTGTCGAGCCAACCGCACGGAACGAGGTTGGGGGCAGTATCGACGCTCACCCGTGCTCGCCGGTGTAGCGATACAGCGCTTCGATTTCCAGACTCAGATCGCTGCGGCAGACGTCGCCATGCAGCACAGTGACCGGCACCGATGCCGGAAACGCACGTTCGATCTGTGGCCACACCGCATCCAGCAACTGGGGTTCGCGCAGGTACAGCTTGATCTGCTGCGGCTGCCAGCCGCGGACGTCGCTCAGACCCTGCGGCGTGGTCGCCTGCTCCAGCAGGCTGTCGATGTTTGCCAGGGTCTCATCGAGCTGGCGTGCCGGATCACCCGCGTGCAGGGTCTGATGACCGACCACGCTGGCGGTCCCTGACACCAGCAGCTCGGGGCCGTCTGCCCACGGCAGATACATGGCCCGCGAGAAGCTGGGGCTCTTCGGCCCGTACTGGCGCGGATAGTGAAAGGCGCTGACCTGACGTGGATTCTCGATCTGTGTGCCGGGCGTGCGCGCCGCCAGGAAATAGATCGTCAGGCCTGCGCCATGGGTGCCGATTGCGGTCGCCGCCGGCAGTTCGCGTTCGAAGCCCGGTTTCAGCGCCAGCGCCTTGTAGCGACCCAGAACGAACTGGCGATAGCGCTCCTGATCCGCATCACCCTCGCGGGACTGTGCGTGGATCTGCGCCATGAAATTCCACACCCGTAACCAGGCCGGATAACCGTGGCGCCGCAGAAAACCGTCGAGCAACGCATAGGTATGGAACAGCTCGCGGTCGATATCGCCGAGTTGCTCCTCGCCGAGGAAAATCTGGCCGAACAGCACCTGGCCGTTCTCGGCAAAACGAATCCCCTGATCGATACCCCTGCGCACCGGTGTCGGGCTGGTCCAGAGTTCCACGGCCGGGCCGCGCAAGGCTTCGAGCTGTACCTCGATGTGACGTGGGTCGCCTGCCGGCGGTGCGAGTCCGTGGCTGACACAGCACAGCACGTCGTCGCCCAGCACCTCGGGTACGCGCTCGACAATGCGCAGTCCATAGGGGCGTGAGCGCGGGCCGATGTCGGCGCGCGCGCTGGCGTCCTGTGCACGATGTTCGGTGTGCTGCTGCATGGAATTTGTTCTAATACCGCGATGGCGCGGGCCGCAGTCGATGGGCGACCCTGCCCGCATATTCTAGACCGCTTTGCCGCACCGATCGTGTGCGCCAGTGGGCAGTCCGACCGGCCGCGAATATTCGGGTGGAATTCGGTGCGGGGGCACCGGCACCGGCGCTGGCAGGCATCGATGATTTTCTGAAGGGGGATGACATGGCGGGACAAACCGACGCGGAACGCGAGCTGGCGGAAGTGCTGGTGCAGGCACTGAACCTCGAAGACCGCGCGCCGGACTCCTTCGATCCCGAAGCGCCGCTGTTCGGCGACCAAGCCGCCGGCTGGGGTCTGGATTCGATCGATGCGCTGGAAATCGCGCTTGCGGTGCAGCAGAAATATGGCGTCGAACTGAAGGCCGACAGCGAAGACACCAAGCGTGCCTTTGCCTCGCTGCGAACCCTGAGCGCATTTGTCGACGCCCAGCGCTCGTCAGCTGTGCACTGAACGATCCTGAACGATCATTCCTGATGGCTCCGCGGCGCGTGCTGATGCTGGCGCTGATCCTGAGCTATCCGCTGCTGGTTCATCTCGGCGTGCTGTTCGAACAGCTGCCGCTGCAATGGCTGGCACTGCAGGCGCTGTTTGCTGCCATATTTTTCAATCTTTTGTCACAAATTCGGATTTCGATCTGGGCGCTGTGGCTGCTGTTTGCGGCCATCACCGGTGCGCTGATGGCCACCGGCGGCGGCATCTACGCGCTGTACGTGCCGCCGCTGGCGTTGCTGGCGCTGGCCTTCAGTGGCTTCGCGCAGTCTCTGGCTGATGGCCGTACGCCGCTGGTGACGCAGATGGCGCTGACGATTCACGGCGAGCTGTCGCCGCAGCTGTTGCATCACACACGCCGCGTGACGCAGCTGTGGGCGCTGAATCTGGCAGCGATGTTCGTGCTTGCGCTGGTGCTGAGCATCACCGGACCCCGTACGGTATGGTCCCTGTTCACCAACCTGATCAACTACCTGTGGATGGGCGCAATCTTTGCCGGTGAATACGCGTATCGGCGCTGGCGCTTTCCCGAGCACGACCGCGACGGTTTCGTCGGCTATCTGCGCAAGCTGATCGCTCAGGCGCACCGCTTCCGGAGCATGCGATGACGGCGGTCTCGCTGGCGCTGGCGAGTGCTGCACATCTGTTTGCCGCGGGTACCGGTGCGGGCGACCGCGCAGCGTTTCATGCCGCTGCCCGCCAGTTCGCGCAGCGCCTGCCGGCCGACGGCGCGATCGTCAATCTGTGCGCGGCGCGCCGCAGCTTTGCGCTGACGCTGGTGGCTGGGGCGATCCGCGGCCAGCCGTCGCTGCTGCCATGGAGCCCCAGCCCCACTGTCGTGGGCGAAGTGGCTGCCGCGCACGCCGCGACCATTGCGGTTACGGATGAAGCGATGCCGGATTTCGGTGCTGTGCGCTGCTGCCGTCCGCCCGGCCCGGATGAGCTCGCGGATGCTAGCGCAGCAGGCATGCCGATCCTGCTGGATCCGGCGCAGATCGCCGTGGTGGCATTCACCTCCGGCAGCACCGGCGCGCCACAGGCGCATGCCAAGACCTGGGGCACGCTGGCAGCCAGTTCGCAGCGGCTGGCGCAGCGCGTGCTCGACGGTCTGGTCGCCGCGCAGCTGGTGGCAACCGTGCCGCCGCAGCACGTGTTCGGTCTGGAAACGACGATCCTGCTGCCCTTGTTCAGCGACTGCGCGTGTCTGGACGCGCGGCCACTGTTCCCCGCCGATGTGCGCGCGGCGCTGGAGTCGGTGTCGGCACCGCGGGTGCTGGTGACCACGCCGGTACATCTGCGCGCGCTGCTGGCGGCGGGGGTGCAACTGCCCCCGCTGGCGCGGATCGTGTCGGCCACCGCCCCACTGTCACCGGCACTGGCGGCGTCGGCCGAAGCGCGTTTCGGTGCGCCGGTCCTGGAGATCTACGGCAGTACCGAAAGCGGCGCCATCGCCACCCGGCGTGTTGCGGAAGACTCCGCATGGACCCCGCTGGCGGACGTGCGCTTCCAGAGTGTCGAGGACGGCGTTGAAGTCAGCGCGCCGTATCTGCCGCAGCCCATTCGCTTGTCCGATCGCATCGAGTGCGAGGCTGACGGGCGCATCCGGTTGCTTGGGCGCAGCGCCGATCTGATCAAGGTGGCCGGCCGGCGCATTTCCTGCACGGACCTGACCCAGCGCCTGCTGGCGGTGCCGGGGGTGGAAGACGCGATCGTGATCGTGCCCGAGCCGGATCAGATCGACGGTCGTCCCGCCGCACTGGTGGTCGCGCCGGACATGGAAGAATCGGCGATTCTGGCGGCGCTGGCGACGCAGGTCGACGCGGTGTTTCTGCCGCGCCCGCTGCGCAAGGTGGCGGCGCTGCCGCGCAATGCCGTCGGCAAGTTGCCGCGCGCTGCGCTGCTGGAGCTGTTGCGTGGCTGAAGTTCGCATCAGCGACTGCATCGGCGCGGATCATCCGAGCCTGCCCGGACATTTTCCCGGCCATCCGATCGTGCCCGGCGTGGTGTTGCTGGATGCGGTGCGCGTGGCGGCGCAGCAGGCGCTGCACCTGGGCGCGCTGGTGGCGCTGCCGATGATCAAGTTCCTGCAGCCGCTGCGGCCGCAACAGGCGTTCGAGATCGTGCTGCAGCCCGGCGCGGGCGGACGCGTCGTGTTCAGGATCGAAGCCGACGGCGTCATCGCGGTTCAGGGCAGCCTGCAGTTCGCCGCGGCATGAGCGCCGGCTGGGAACATCAGAACGAGCGCGCCAGCGGCTTCATGCTGCGCCTGCTGGTGACGATCGCGCGCTATCTAGGGCGCTCGGTGGCGCAGTTGATCCTGTGGCCCAGCGTCGCCTACTTCATGCTGACCGCCCGCGATCAGCGCCGTGCCTCGCAGGCCTATCTGCGACGTGCGCTCGGCCGTGCGCCGCGTCTGCGCGATCTGTGGCGGCACTTCCATACCTTCGGCATCTGCGCGCTCGACCGCGTGTTCCTGCTGGCCGGGGTGCCCAATGCGATTCGTGTGCAGGTGCATCGCGACGCCGAGGGCTACGCCTGGACCCGCGGTAGCGGCGGCTGCATCGTGCTGCTGGCGCATGTCGGCAGCTTTGAAACGATCCGCGTCGAAGGCTCGGTCGAGCATCGTCTGCCGCTGAGCGTGGTGATGGACCGTGCGCACGGGCGCATGTACTCGACTTTGCTGGAGCGGCTCAATCCCGACATCGCCGCACACATCATCGACGCCTCGGCGCGCGGTCCGGATCTGGTGCTGAAGATGAAGGCCGCGCTGGAGCGCGGTGATCTGGTCTGCCTGATGGCAGACCGCCTGCGTGCGGGCGAACCCACCGTGGCGGTCGAACTGTTTGGTGCGTCTGCGCAGCTGCCGCTGGCGCCGTGGATCATTGCGAGCGCCCTCAAAGTGCCCGTGGTGCTGGGCCTCGGCCTGTACCGGGGCAATGGCCGATACGAGGCCTACATCGAAGGTCTGGCCGAGCGGGTCACGCTCGACCGGCGCAACCGCGCGGCATCGGCGCAGGCGTATGCGCAGGATTACGCCCATCGGCTGCAGGCTCATCTGGAGTCCGCGCCGTACAATTGGGCCAACTTCTACGACTTCTGGGGAGAACCGTCGCGATGATGGCGCCGGTGTCGATTCGCGCATACACCGCCACGACCGCGCTCGGCGCCGGCCGCGCTGCGCAGCTCGACGCCCTGCGTGCGCAGCGAACCGGTCTGCGCCGGCAGCGCTTCGACGAGTCGACTCTGGACTGCTGGATCGGCGCGGCGGAGGGCCTCGATACACCGCTGCCGGTGCAGTGGGCCGAATGGGAATGCCGCAACAACCGGCTGACGGCGCTGGCGCTGGCGCAGGACGGTTTCCGCGAAGCGGTTGCAGACGCCGTGGCGCGGCACGGTGCCGATCGCGTCGGCGTATTCATCGGCACCAGTACCTCCGGCGTGCACAGCACCGAACGGGCGTACCGGCAGCAGCAGGGTGATCCACCGCATCTCCCCGACAGCTTCATCCATCGCACCACGCACAATCCGCAGGCCGCCGCCGAATTCGTGCGGCTGCAGCTCGGGCTCGACAGTCTGGCAATGGCGATCTGCACGGCCTGCTCGTCCAGCGCGAAAGTCTTTGCCGCCGCGCAGCGCGCGCTGGCCGCCGGCATCTGTGACGC